>CAMOEP010000105.1 GCA_946612185.1 uncultured Ruminococcus sp. | reverse complement strand
CCTGCGAAATTTATGCACAATCTGCCGTAAAATCTGACTGCGCATCTGCACCACAATCTCTGTGCGGTGTTGCCAAAAAGGGGGAATGAGTATGTACAAGTGCTGCGAAGTGAGGAGATTTCTGCGCCTGCTTGCCCTCGACGGAATAATCTTCACGCTCATAGCCGGATTCTTCATGCTTGGGAGGTTTCTTCTGACTTATGCCAGCCAGAACGGTGATGAGGGTGTAAAATTACCGGTGATAATGTATCACAGTGTATGCAGCCGGCAGCCGAAAGAGTATTCCGTCACGCCGGAGCAGGCGGAAAGTGACCTGAAATGGCTCAGAGACAACGGGTATACCGCAGTTTCGGCGGAGGACGTTATCCGCTATAGCCGCAGCGAGGGCGAACTTCCACGAAAGCCGGTGATGATAACTCTTGACGACGGTTTCTATAATAATTACTCGGAATTCCTGCCCCTGCTTGAAAAGTACGATATGAGGGCAGTTGTGTCGGTGGTAGGGAGCTATGCGGATAATGATGCGGTAAACGACCCACATGAACCGGCGTACTCCTATCTTACCTGGGAGGATATGAAGCTTCTCACAGCGTCGGGACGTGTGGAACTTGGCAACCATACCTACGCTATGCACTCCCTTAGCAGCGGGCGGGTGGGCTGCTCGAAAGCGCCGGGGGAGAGCAGCGATGACTATACGGAAGTACTCCGGGAGGACATAATGGCGATGCAGAGCGAGACAGGGCTGATGACCGGTATTACTCCGGTGGTATTTGCCTACCCGTTCGGGGCAGTGAGCCGGGAGAGTATACCGGTTGTCCGGGAGGCAGGTATACTTATGACTCTGACCTGCCGTGAGCAGGTGAACATCATCAACCATGACCCGGACTGTCTTTATGGTATAGGCAGATTCAACCGCAGCGGACTTTATTCCACTGAATCGTTTATGGAAAAGTTATCGGGAACGTAAAGGCAACACCTGTGCGGTGTTGCCTAAAAAGCGCTTCACTGTTGAGTGAAGCGCTTTTATTCGTTATTCATCTGGCGGTTCATCGTCCGTATCTTCGTCAGTTTCTTCCGGTTCATTTTCACGCAGGGCAGCATTTGCACGTCTGCGCTCAAGGGCAGGAAGGAGAAGCTCACGGTAGATATAATCGGTGATAGCCGCAACAGGTATCGCCAGAAGGATTCCGACGATTCCGTAGATACGTCCGCCGGCAAGTATCATAATCAGTATCCACAGACCGGAAACGCCCAGTGTATTGCCGAAAAGCTTTGGCTTGATGATGTAGCCGTCGGAGGTCTGGAGAATTATGGTGAATATCAGGAAAATAAGCGCATGGACAGGCTTTACCATAAGGAGTATGAAGCCGCCGATTATTGCACCAATTATCGGGCCGAATGTGGGGATAAGGTTTGTAAGTCCCTCAAGAACCGATACAACACCCACATACTGCATACCGCACACTGACATCATAAGCGCTGTTACAACGCCGACGATAAGTCCGTCGATAAGGCTGCACACTACATACCTGTTCATGATGACATTGCACCGGGTAAGAAAAGTGGCGCAGGACTGATATACCGAGTCGGACATGACCGCTTTCATAAGCCTTTTCAGACCGCTTTTCAGCTTCTTCTTGGCGAGGAGCAGGTATATGGAAAGGATAAGGGCAATGACCCAGTTTATAACACTCTTTCCGGCGCTTGTGGAAAGGTTTATGATCTTTGAGGAGTTGTCGAGGATATAGTCAACGACAGTGTTGATTATCCCTTCGGATGAAAGTACGAAATGCTGCAATCCGGTGGACTCGCTGTCCGCAGGTATATAACTATGGAGAAGACCCTGAAGGGTGGCGGCGTAGTCGTCGAGATTGCCGATGAAGTTGATAATGCTCTCAAAAAGCTGTGGTATCAGCTTGCTCATTACCAGTACAAGGAAGGCAATAACAGTAATTATCGCCAGCGCCACGGAACTTGTCCACTGGATAGATTCCTTGCGTATCTTCCGGAAGAATATCCGCTGATACAGCATAGCCAGAGGGTTCATCATGTACGCCAGAACGCCGCCGGCGATGACTGTTGAGAAGTAGCCGATGAACTGGGAGATAGAGTCAAGCACAGCGCCCATATTGGAGAGTATCAGGTAGAACGCCACGATGATACAGCCGGCAAATGCGCTTGAAAACCACCGCTTTCGCAGGAGTTCCTTTAGTTTTTTCATTTAAACCTCGCTGATGTAAAATGGTATAATGCGGTAAATGGTATACCGCCAAGAGTTTGTGGTGGATCTGAAGGGGATCGAACCCTCGGCCTCTGCGTTGCGAACGCAGCGCTCTCCCAACTGAGCTACAGACCCATTGACTATATTATAACATACTGGAATTTACATTTCAAGTTTTTTCACGATACTTTCATAAAACAAATTTACCGCAGTAAACGGCGTATGCGGAGGGTTTGGGGCATTTGCTGAAAAAATATCCCCCTGATATGGCATAGTAAAGTCATATCAGGGGGATTTTTCAAAAGGGTTTCTTTGGTAAAGCTTGCCGTAGGTCAGAGGGGGGTGTCAGCCATGTTGAATTTCTCGGCAACTTCCCTTACTTCGGCTTCTGCGTCGAAAAAGGCTTCAACGATGCGGGGGTCGAAGTGGCTTCCAGCGCCTTCACGGATAATTTCCTGGGCTTTCTCGAAAGTAAAGGGTTCTTTGTAACTGCGTTTGGATACCAGTGCGTCGAACACATCTGCGACAGCCATTATACGGGCAGAAAGTGGGATATCCGTACCTTTCAGACCGTGGGGGTAGCCTTTGCCGTTCCATTTTTCGTGGTGGAATTCTGCCATATTCCGGGCTTCGCTAAGGTATCCGGAATCCGGGACAAGACTGATAGTCTTGCCGATTATCTCGCTGCCGGCGATGGCGTGTTCCTTCATCTTCTCGAATTCCTCGTCGGTAAGTCTGCCGGGTTTGTTGAGGATAGCGTCAGGAATGGTTATCTTTCCGATATCGTGGAGAGGTGCGGAACTAACCACGTCCGCAACGAACTTATCAGTAAGCTGATCGGTATAAATGCCCAGCTTGCGCATATGCTTCATGATTATGGCGGTATATGCCGCAGTTTTGCGGATATGGTCGCCGGTATTCTTGTCACGGCTTTCTACGATATCTGCAAGAACCATGATAAGCGCATTCTGCATACGGGAAATAGTCTCGGTCTTTTCCTGGATAGCGGTGACGTAGTTCATGCTGTCCTCGGAGGTCTTGACGAAGGCACGGTAAAGGTTTTCCACCTCATCGCCGGTGTGGATATTCAGGTAACGGAGTTTTTCCAGGCTGACTTCACGGGCTTCCTCGCTGTTGTAGGCGAAAGCGTCGGCACTAAGCGCCATTGAGTTCACCGGGAGAACCATGTTATACTCCACAAGTTCCCATACGACTATCAGGATAAGTATGAAAAATCCCAGAAACAGTGCCAGTTCCTCGACGAGGAAGTTTCGCTCGTTGTCGGTTATCTGGTGCATTGAAACGTCAGCGGCAGCGTAGCATACGCAGTTTCCGGCGGAGTCAAAGACCGGCTGATATACGGTCAGAAGCCAGCCATAAGTGTCGTCAGTGATTATCGGTTCTATCTCCTTGCCAGCCAGCAGATCGGGGACAAGTTCCAGGAAGCTTTCGTCGAAAGGAACGATAGTGCCAGGGGGATCGCCGGCAACATCGTCCGTATCAAGGTCGAAAACCACATGGCAGCCGTCCTTGCGGATACTGTAGACATAGACGTACTCTATATCCGGGGAACTGCTCCTGATGCGATAGAGCATATTCTTAGTTTCGTTGTAGCCGGGGGAGTCGCTGCCGTTTTCGAGATAGTCAGCGACCTTATCCGGGTCGATAATGGTCGCAGCCATATTCGCAGCGCCCTGCGCCATGCGGGTATGCTCCTTGATAGCGGTGCTGCGGTAGATCATTATGCTGATACTTGTTGCAGCAGCAGCGACAGCGACCATAGCCACAGTGAGCATGAGGAGTATCTTAGTCTGCATGGACATAAGCCGGGAATTTGCGCTCCTTGCCGCTTTTTCCTCCTCGGCGGAAAGGGGAGTCTGTTTCCAGCCGGCGATGCGGAAGGTTTGCTTTATATTGTCGGGGATAACTTTGTTTATAATGTAAACAAAAAGCAGAGTCAGGAACTTGTCCATGAAGTCGGTTATAAGATTTGCAATAAGCTGGGAAATATCGGTACTGAAATGCCCCGTGGAGTATATCTTAGCGCCCAGTGACTCGGCATCAAAGGTCAGCTCGTCCATGCACCAGGGCAGGAGAGTTCCCAGACCGCCGCCGATAAGGGTCAGGATGATGAGTGTGAGCAGTATTCCGCTGACTTTTTTGAGCAGTCCTTTTTTTGCGAAAAATGCGGTACAAACGGCGATAATCACGTTGAGTACGCCGTAGTATATCGACGTGATGTCGGTGATGCCCTTCAGCAGGTTTGTGGTGAATCCGACGATAACACCGGGCAGATAGCCGCCAAGCACAGCCGAAAGGATAGTTCCGACGGTATCGAGGTACACCGGGAATCCGGAAAGTTTTGCGAGATTTGAAAAGATAAGGTTTATTGCCACGCCCACGATGCAGCACAGCAGAGCGTTGGTATTCTTTTTCCGCAGGAGTTTTTTCTCTGTCAGCATCTCAGCCTGCGTATAATGTGTATCATTCATATCTTCACCCCTCCATACACCGCATATCCGAATCAAGCGGTGGTGTTTGCCAAAAAAAGTTATTCCAATATAAATTATAACACACATTAATAGTAAAAGTCAACAAAATAATTATGAATAAACAGTGAATTGTAGCAGAATAGTACGGCATATGGTAAATGAGTTCTACATTTTGGTTAATTGTGATATAAAAAACCGCCAGGAGCATTTCCCGGCGGTGCTGTCTTTATCTTGCAACTTGTGCAAAACAGGCAGCCAGAAAAGGCTGCCTGTAAACGTGTTATTCGGTCATCATCTGTCTCATTGTAACAATATCATATACGTTGAGTACGCCATCATTACAAAGATCAGCGGCAAACCCATCGGAAAGCTGAGCATCCGGTGCAGCTAATAGCCATTTTTGCAGCGATACCATATCAGCTACATCAAATTTACCATCAGCATTGCAGTCGCCATTTGGCTCTGAGGGAAGCCAATAGCTATACAATGTCTGATCTTCAGTGATCTGATAGATTGAATCCGCAGTGATCTCTTCACCATCTATAGTATGCCATCCGACAAAGCGGCAACCGTCCTTTTTCGGCTCAGGAAGTTCGCCGTATGTGCTGCCGAATGTCACTTCTTTTGTGCCGTAGCCGCCGTCCGGTTCAAAGGATACCGTATAGGTGTGCGGTTTCCATACAGCATAGAGATCAACACTTGGGGTATTACTATTGATCCATGAATCAACCACGCTTGAATATGTACTCCAGGATTTTTCGGAAGCATTCTTATCCTTGCTCCAGCCGAGCATATCATATCCGGGCTTATTCCATTCACCGAATCCGACATTATCAGGATTCATGGTATTGTAGCGTCCTGTACCATCAGTCTTATAACCAAACTTCTGGTTTGAAACGCCAGTGGTAAATGTTTCCTTTACAGAATTAGTGTCAGTATCATCTAAATTTCTATGGAAGCAAACCTCAACCTTTGTGCCAATTGATTCCAGTGTCCAGATCTGTGCCTTGTTGCTGGAACTGTAATTTTTCACCTTAACAGAACCGCTTACGGCTGTAAGAACCAACTGTGGATTATTATGATTGCGGATAACATAGCCGCCGGATACTTTATCAAAGATCCAGTACTGTGTGCCGTCGGTATTTTTGGTATACAAATTAACATTTGTTCCGTCTGTAGGTGTATCAGCATAAGGATTGACAACTCTTGATGCACCAGCAGGTTTGATATAGCTTCCCATCTGCGCATTGGACTTATTCACCGGGGTAAATACCATTTTATACGCATCAGTTTCTTTTTTGGCTGCCAATGCTATGTCTGTAGCGTTGGCATCTTTGCCATTCATGTAAGCATAAGTTCCGGTAGAGTTATTTTTCAGATAATATGTGCCGGATACAGAGCCGGGGGAATAAGAACTATATCTCCAGCCAGCCGGGTTCGGACCTTGGTAAATTATAGCCCTTGTACTGATCGTATAGCCTGACAGGTATGTCTGATTAGTTCCGCCGGTGTCCATTATCTCGCATTTACCATCTGGTAAAAATCTACGAACAGCGACCCAATGCTGACTTCCGCATACAACTTTTACCTGTACATAATAGCCCTGGTCATAGTATTTTTTGATCGTTGCTAATTTTTGTGCATCAGAACCGGAAAGAGTTATATCATTTGCCACTTTGAAGTTTTTGCTGTTTGCACTTGCTGCTGTTGACCAATAAATAGCACCACCACTGGTGAATGCGCCGGCTGTTTTCATTTTGTTAATGCCGATCTTGGGATTAAATACACTTTCGTCATCGCTGCAAGCACCGGATTCAACCAACAGGCAGCACAGGGACGTTGCAGCACAACCGATTTGTCCTACTGTAGAATCTGATGTAGTACCAAGCTTTATACTTGACCAGCGGCTATCCGTTTGCCTCCAGTTAACGTATGGCAGTTCCGCAGCATCCGCCACTGTTGGCTTTACCAAGCTGAACCCTGCATTCTGAGGCACTGCAGGCGCTGCCCCCAATACAAGCACTCCGGCTGCGATCACCGCTGCCAAACTACGTTTCACAATACCTTTCAACATCCTAAAAACCTCCTTTGGGTTCATACAAAATGACTCCTTAAGGCAACACCGCACAAAGACCGCCTGGCGGCTTTGCAGCGCATATACTTGCATATTTTCCGGCATCTTGCACATAAATTTTTTGACATACGTCAGTATGCCTGCAAAATTTCTGCACAATCTGCCGAAAAATCTGACTGCGTATCTGCACCGCAATCTCTGTGCGGTGTTGCCTTAAATTGAGTCTAAAATCACCCTTTGTTTCAGTATATCACATTTAATACCGGTTGTCAATAAATAATATGGAAAATAACCAGGGCAACAGCATTTACTTTCCGCCATACAGGAAAACTGCCGGCTGCCGTGGAAATTTGGACGGCAAGGAGACTGCCTGGAAATAAGGGGACATAAAGGCAACACCGCACAAAGACCGCCTGACGGCTTTGCGGCACATCTGCCCCTCATATTTTCCGGCATCTGCACCACAATCTCTGTGCGGTGTTGCCTAAATTTTCGACCTATGGATTTTAGGAAGACAGTGCCGGTAAAAATCGGCAAAAGAGGGGAAAAAAGGGGTTCAGGAAAGGGGTTTCAAAGGGGAAAAACTAAGGGGAAAA
>CAMOEP010000104.1 GCA_946612185.1 uncultured Ruminococcus sp. | reverse complement strand
TGTGGAGGATCTGGAGAAGATCGTTCCCGAATATGACAGCCGCAAGGTTTTCGCTCAGGATAAGATGATAAAGAAAGTGGTATCCTCACTCATCGACGGCAGCGTTTCCGACGGTGGCAGCGGTGACTTCCGTGAACTGTACACCTCCCTCCTGGACGGTGCAAGCTGGCACACTCCCGATAACTACTACCTCCTGGGCGACCTGAGAAGCTATGTGGACACAAAGCTTCGCTGCCTGAACGACTACGCTTCCGACAGGAGAGCATTTGCAAGAAAACAGTGGCTCAATATGTGCAACGCCGGAAAGTTCAGCTCCGACCGCACTATCGCTGACTACGCTGAAAATATCTGGCATATCTCCTGATATTGGCTCCGGGAAGTAATCTCAAATTCCTGAAACTTCTATAATAAAAATCACCCTGATACTTAATACAGATACCTATATAGAATTTTTGCCCCTGAGTGTTACAAAGCACTCAGGGGCATTGTGCATATTTATGTTGCTAAGCTAAATCAGAATTTAGCAATTCAATATTCAAATATTCTTTCCACAATTCTATACCATGATACTTTTTATCGGGATTGTGCCATGCACCGTCTGCAGAATCAGCCAATCCACTTGATAAATCTGCAATTATGCTTGCTGCGGCAACAAACAGGCTTCTTCCTATGCCGTCTAAAGCTCTGCTTTCAATACACCACCACTTTTCGGAAGAATCATCATGATATGTTATGTGAATATAGGAATCTTCTATCATAAAACAGATATGTACTTTGTCTATAGATAAAGATAATTTTTCTATAGAGTCTAAATCTATAGCATCGCCATCATACCATATTTTCAATTTGGTAATATCAAATAAGCTAAGGTTTTGCAAACATCCCATAAAGGATGTTAATGTTAAATTTACGTCTTGTTTTGTATTAACTATAAATGAACGGCTCATATTTGAAAGCCCTCCTAAATTCCGATTTTTGTCAGTAACAATTATAGCACATCATCTCTGTACTGTCAATAAAAACGCCATAGTACTTCTGACTGTAAATCAGAAATACTATGGCTTAAAACTTCTATATGAGTATCTTTCTTATGTATCAGGGTGATTTTTTTGCGTAAATACTATATCAGTACCTCAGACCGTCTACCTGAAGAAGTGCGTAGACGATAGACTCGTGAGAAGTTTTGATGCGGTACTCAGGGAAATTCAAAGTATACGAACCAACCACCGCACGCTTATTGTTAGCAAGATTTGTGATATACACGGTAAGGTTAACGTTCTTTCCTGTACCAGGAAGCATAACGTTAACAGAAGTCATATCCGGGAGTATCAGCACCGGAGTTTCGACTGATATAACGTTGCCGCTTTCGTCGGTGAGGATAAAGTCCATAACGAACCGACCATAGCCCCGTGAAGTAAGGGGAACGTCAGCGGTCATTCCGCCGGTTGCCAGTGAGAACAGGATATACGGCTCGGCTGTTGTTATTGTGGGAGTTGTGACAGTTTCAGTGGTAGTGGCAGTGGTGGCAGTGGTAGTTGCTGTGGTTGTGACCTCGGTATCGGTAACTGTAACATTTATAGTCGCCTTGACAATGGGGTTATCCTCGCTCTTTACTGTGATAACGCAAGTACCGACACCTACGGCTGTTATGTAGCCCTCGCTGTTGACTATAGCCACGGTCTTTGCAGAGGACGACCAGATAGCCTTGCGGTTCTTGGCAGTTTCCGGCAGAAGTGACGCAGAAACGGCAGTTCCCTTGCCGACCATAAGTGTCACGGAATCAGTACTCAGGCTGATGCTGCTGACATGGTCAGGTGAAGTGGTGGTGGTAGTTGTCGGGGCATCTGTTGCGGAAGCAGATACGGTGGAAGAAGTTGTATCAGCGTAGACAGTTACCTGTATTTCTGCATAAACATCGGGATTTGAGATGCTTGTTACCTTAACCACGCAAGTTCCTGGATTTTTACCTGTGATAACGCCCTGCTGGTCAACAGTTGCGATATTGTCGTCAGAAACCGTCCAGACGGTTTTCAGGTCAGTGGCATTTGCCGGAAGCAGGGTAACTGTAGCAGTATCCCACTCCCCTGCCTTGATATTCACAGAGGTCTTGGAAAGGCGTATTCCGGTGACTTTGTTGCGGTCAACGACGGTTATCTTCACCTGCGCCGAAACAGCCGGATTTGATACGCTTGAAGCGGTGATAACACAGCTTCCGTCAGCAACAGCCTTGACCCAGCCGTTCTTGTCAACAGTAGCCACAGCTTCGTCTGAACTTGACCATGTTACTTCCTGGTCATCTGAATCGACAGGCAGGAGAGTAGCGGTGAGGATACTTCCGTCGCCTACGTTCAGAGTCACCTCAGTTCGGGAAATGCGGATATCACTAACGCCCTCAAGCGCCAGGGTGGAAGTCGCAAAGGGTTCTGTAGTTGTGGCTGCGGAAGTTGTGGTAGTTGTCTGGGTGGTGGTAGTGGTCTGAGTTGAGGAAACGGTAGTAACAGCGTGTACAGTTACGTTAATAGTTGCCGATATTTCAGGGTTTGAGTAACTTTTTACAGTCAGTGTGCAAGTACCGGCTTTTTTACCGATGACCCAGCCTTCACTGTCAACGGAAGCGATAGATTCATCTGAAATGCTCCATACCGCCCGCTTATCGTAAGCGCTGTCAGGCAGGAAGATCACAGCGGACATATCACCCTCACCCACGTTGATATCAAGGGAGGACTTTTGCAGACGCAGAGCCGTAACCTTGCCGGAGTCGGTAACAGTTACGGTCAGTGAAGCGGTAATATTCTGGTCATCATTGCTTGTGCAGGTGATAACGCAAGTACCCTCCTTGAGTGCAGTTATCCAGCCGACTTCATCAACGGAAGCAACAGTATCATCTGAACTTTTCCAGGTCAGTGACTTATTTTCAGCGTCAGTGGGAATGACAGTAGCCTCGGCAAGGCAGCCGTAGCCCACTTCCATAGTAATAGCCGTGCGTTTCAGCCTGATACCTGTAACCTTTGTGTACGGCTGGGTGGTAGTAGTTGCAGGCGCACTTGTAGTAGATGTGGTAGTTGCCTTAGTTGTAGTGGTAGTAGGTGCAGAAGTGGTTGATGTGGCTGCGTTCGTTGTAGTGGTGGTAGTTCCGGCAGACTTTGTAGTTGATGTAGTTGTGGTTGCGGCTGAACCTGTAGTTGCAGTTCCGGTGGACTTTGTAGTTGATGTAGTTGTGGTTGCGGCTGAACCTGTTGTGGTAGTTCCGGTGGACTTTGTAGTTGATGTAGTTGTGGCTGCGGCTGAACTTGTAGTTGCAGTTCCGGTGGACTTTGTGGTTGATGTAGTTGTGGCTGCGGCTGAACCTGTAGTCGTAGTTCCGGTGGACTTTGTGGTTGATGTAGTTGTGGCTGCGGCTGAACCTGTTGTGGTAGTTCCGGTGGACTTTGCGGTTGATGTAGTTGTAGCCGGAGCAGTCGTTGAAACCACAGCCCCTTCTTCATAGAACTCGGTTATGCTCTTGTTTCCGCCGGTGGAATGATAGCTGTAGTACCTCAGTATCATTGAAGCGTCGTTGGCAGTCATCTCGCCGTCATTATCAATATCAGCAGCAGTTACCTGACCTTCTTTCAAGGTTGCGGCTGCACCGGTAGATACTTTACTGTACTCAGACAGTACCAGTGAAGCGTCAGATGAGCTTACTTCACCGTTGCCGTCAACATCACCGCAAGCGTATACTGTCTTTTCGGCTGAAACAGAATTTTCTGCGTATACCTGTATATCCTCATCAAACACCGGCACAGAACCTGCGGCGATAAGGAATGACAGCGCAGCGGCGGCTGTTTTTTTGATTCTCATAATTTCTCCTTTACTATAGCGCTGCCGCAACGTATCACGGCAATGCAATGATATAAAATAGCGTTCATAAAAACGAACAGATTAACCATAATACTATTATAACGTTCCGGAAGTGAAATTTCAAGTCATGTATGGCAAAAAACACAGGATTTGCAGCTTTTTTGTAGCACAATGCACAAAAAGGCTGCCGAACATCAATGTCCGGCAGTCTAAAGAAACTATAAATTTTACGATATATTAACTATCATTACTTAACAGGGCAATCCTTCTGGCTGACAACGCCTGCATCAAGCTGCTGGATAATGAAAGCGTCCTTTGTGTTAACGTCACTATCAGCGTTGCAGTCGCAGTTAATGAGTGCCTGTTCAGACAGGGGGTACTTTGTCTTGTTAGCGGAGTACTGGAGAACCATAACGATATCGGATACTGATACAGCATCGTTTCCGTCAGCGTCGCCCCATACCTTAGCGCTCAGACCTGTAGTAGTTGTAGTGGTGGTTGTAGTTGTTGTAGTAGTTGTAGTAGATGTGGTAGTCTTTTCAGCGTAGTACACCTCCACATTGTCAATACTGATAGCGTCCTGCTCGCCGTAGTAGTAGCCAAGCTGGAGTTTGCCGTCAGCGGAGTTCACGCCGTTGTCGCCGGTAAGACCGCCTGTAACAGTATCGGGAAGTATCCACATGATAGAAGTCTTGCTTCCGGCATCGAGTACAGCGAAGTTTCCGCCCTCCTGATACCAGTAGTCGGAGCTTATATCCTTTGTAACGCCAGTGCCTACGCCGTAAACCAGCTTACCAATGTCGGATTTAGCGCTGATGTCGAAGCGAATAGCATAAACGTCCTTGGTCTGGTCGATGCCGAGATCGGAGTAAGCTATTTCAAGGTTCTTCTCAGTGTCCTTACCGGTATGGTCGAGAGTTTCCTTAACGGAAGTAGCCTCGGAGTTGTCATAGGGGATTATTTTCTCAGTGGTATATGTCAGAACAGCGTCAGTCACAGCAACGGATTCAACCTCGTCGCCCTTTGCGTCATTGCCCCACCAGTACTGGAATGAGATAGAATCAGCAGCGCCCAGAGATACATAAGGCTGAACCTCTGTAGGAACTTCCCAGTAAGCTTCGATATACTTACCAGCACCAGTTATCTTTCCGCCAGTGCCGGGAGTGATAAGGAACTCAACGCCCTCCTTCTCAAAGTCAGCAACAGCGTCCTCGCCCATATCGTTATACCAGTAGCCGGAATGTTCCTTGCCCTCGATACCTGCAAGCTGTTTTGCGTACTCGGTATCAGCATCGGACTTGTATGCAACATTCAGACCGCCGCCGTAGATGAACTGATCCATTTCTACATCAGGCTCAAGGGTAACAGTCAGTGACTCGATAGTAACGCCCTGAGTATCGCTGAGTCCGAAGTCGGAGTACTTGAACTTATGGCTGTTGATAGGAGCATCGGGAGAAACCTCGTCGGGGTTCTCAGCGTAGTAGTCCTCATCGTAGCCCTTGGTCAGAACCAGACCTTCAATAGTTTCGGGGTCGATCTGCTTAGCAACAGTGGAAGTGATAGTAGCAGTACCGTCGCCGTTATCCTTGAATGACCAGCTAACGTCGCCGGGGCAGTTTTCGCCGTTGGAGTGGCGGTTATTGTTGGAAACCTCACCGTCAGAAGGAGTCGGGTCAGTTGAACTGCTGCTTCCGCCGGGTGTAGTGCTTCCGGTGATGCTTGTGATAACGATAGTACTCTTAGACTCACCGGCATAGTAGTTTCTGAACTCGAACTCGCCGGGGTACATAGCAGTAGATGGGTCGAACTTAACGTCCAGTGAAGAAATGTCGATAGAAATTGTCACAGCTTTGCCGGCAGTGCAGGCAACGTCAGTACCAGCAGCCTCGGCAGTACCGCTTGTGTCGATGAACTTGCCGGTCTTGCCGTCCAGTTCGTACCAGTAGGGTGACTTTGAAGTACCGATACCGAAGCCGTAGTTCAATTTACCGGTGAAGTCAGGTGTGAAAGTGATGTTGATGTACTTGTCAGTGGACTTTGCGTAGTCAGCGGTGTAAAGTCTTGCAGCGCCATCGACCTTAACAGAAGCAACAGCGTTCTTCTCAGCGGAAACACTCACACTGGGGACGTACTCAGCATACACGGGTGCGGAAAGCAGGTAAGCCGGAACAGCAGAAGCAGCCATAACTGCACTCATAACAGAAGCGGTAAGCTTTCCAGAAAGTTTGTTTGTTCTCATTGAAATCATTCCTCCCATATTTTTTCAATAACAACGTTAATTTTTGTGCAGCTTAATTATAGCACAGCAAAAGCCGTAATTTGTTAACAAAGTGTTAAAGATTGTGAAAATCGGACGAAATAATATAAAGTTCAAGGAAAATTTGTACACAATTCATAAAGTGTCACTTAAATAATACTGTTAGTAAAGGCGAATTTTAATGCACAATGCATAATTATATTAATGCGTAATTCGTAATGCGTAATGCGTAATTGCGCCCAGCTATTACTAAAGCGGTAGGTTTACCGCCGCAATCCATATTTAAAAAGAAACCGTCCGGCTTATGTCCATTTGAACAATAGCCGGACGGCTTTTTTAATCGGTCGCCGTAAGGCGACACCTTAATTACGCATTACGCATTACGAATTACGCATTATAATTCAGATGTCTCTGAAGCGAATAGCCTTCATCGCCCTGACTGCCGCCTCGGAAAAATCGCTGCATATTGAGGAATGAAGCGTCATAAGTGGTGCGTCCATAGATATCTTATCGCCGGGTGCGCAGTGCATCTCGATACCAGCCGACAGGTCAACTGTATCTTCCTTGCTTATCCTGCCAGCGCCCAGAAGAAGCGATGCCATGCCTATCTCCTCGCTGTTGACGGAAAGTATCTCCACGTCCCTTGATGCCCTGAGTTCATGACTGAAAACCGGCTGCGGCAGAAGTGAAGTATCATCGCATATCCTGGGATCGCCGCCGTGAAGTTCAACAGTTTTCTGGAATATCTCCAGTGCCTTGCCGGAGGATATAGCCTTCTGTGCCATTTCAGCGCACTTGTCATAGCTTCCCTTTCCGGCAAGTTCAAGCATATTCGCTGTAAGGAATATACAGGTATCGTACAGCTTGTCCTGCTTCTCACCACGAAGTATCTCAACAGCCTCACGGACTTCCAGAGCATTTCCCACGCAGCTTCCCAAAGGTGCGTCCATATCAGTAATTACCGCCCTGCACTTCTTTCCGGCAGATACGCCCACACGCTCCATGATATCAGCAAGCCTGTGTGCATCGCCGCAGTTCTTCATAAATGCTCCAGAGCCGCACTTAACGTCCAGCACCAGACCCTCCGAGCCAAGTGCCAGTTTCTTGCTCATGATACTCGCACAAATGAGGGGAATGCTGTCAACAGTGCCGGAAGAATTTCTCAGCGCATATATTTTCTTATCCGCAGGGCAAAGCGAGCCTGTCTGAGATATTATCGAGAATCCGGTCTTATTGATGATATCGAAGAATTCGCTCAGTTCCATTTCCGTTCGGTAGCCGGTGATACTCTCCAGCTTGTCGATAGTACCGCCTGTATGCCCCAGACCTCTGCCTGACATTTTGGGTACTGCAATACCGCAGGCAGCCGCAGCAG
>CAMOEP010000103.1 GCA_946612185.1 uncultured Ruminococcus sp. | reverse complement strand
TGCCTGTCTGCTTCTTGCCCTTGACAGCAAGCACATCAGCAGGCAGAGCCTCACAGTAGAAGAATTCCTTCCAGGTGTCCTTAGCGGTTGAGATACCGCCCACAAGCATAGCCTGAATAAGTCCCATAGTAATAACTCCTTTCCGGTCAGCCACGCAGGGCAGCCGTAAAAATTATCTTGTAAAGCCACGGCGGATACGTCCGCACAGGTACAATGACATTATAACACATTTCAACAGAAAATGCACTACTTTTTTGCAGTTAATTATAAATATTTTTTATTTAACTTATTCCCAGGTACTCCAGACTTCCGGACAATAGCCGATAGAAGCCTTTTTTCCGTTGCGGACAATGGGAAGGCGGATAAGCTGCTGGTTCTCGAACAGTTTTTCCTCCTTGCCGGATTCAGCGGTGTACTGTAAAAGAGCGAGGGTATCCTTGTCCTTAGCGTTCGGGTCGATAAGGGCATCAAGTCCGCCAACAGCCTGTTTTACGCTGGAAAATTCGCCCTTGCTCATGCCTTTTTCCTTCATATCAATAAGCTGATACTTTATGCTGCGCTCCTTGAACCAGCGTTCCGCCTTGCGGGTATCAGCGCTTTTTTTAGTGCCGAAGATCTGAATATTCACGTTAGTCCTCCTGTTTGAAAGCGATGCTTATATCGTCCGCAGCCCTGGTCATACGGAAAGTGATACTCTCCGGGCACAGACCGTTCTGGGCGAAATACAGGCGAATAGCGGTAAAGCGTGAGAACATGGGAAAGTTCTTTGTAATGGAAACGCTCTTGTCGTTAGTGCCGTTGAAAGTGAAAGTGCCGCTGGCAGTACCCATAGCGAATATAGTCACAGGGATCTGCGCAAGTTCCCCAAGTTCGGAAGAAGCGGTGATAGTAACATCGTAGAATCCGGGGTTATTGACAGTCAGGGCAAATACGAAGCTTGAATCCTTTTCAGCGGAAGCGTCCTCCAGGCTGAGGGTAAGTTCACGGTCGATATCGTAGAATACCACAGGTTCATCTGAGGGCATATCCTCGGCAGGACGACCGGTTATCTCGATAGTGTCCGCAGTACCCATAAGTCTGCCCAGGGCATTGGTGTGCAGGAGAAAACGGCAGATATTAGCGGCATTTCGCTGTAACTCGCATCTTTTCAGCTCGCCGTTCCGGAGGGATTCCATAAGGTTATCATTATTACCGGCAGTATCAGCGCAGACCATATACACGTCATTCTGAGCCATAGCCATAGCCGCAAAGTCGGACTTGTCCGCATCACCGCCACGGCGATTTATATTAGCCCACCAGTCGGTCATAGTGAAGCCGGTGAAGCCCCAGTCCTTGCGGAGAACAATGGTATCGAGGTCGAAATTTCCGGCAGTCCATACACCGTTGAGTTTGCCGTAGGTGGTCATGATGCTGTCAGCGCCGCCCTCCCGGACGGCTATCTCGAAGCCTTTGAGGTAGATCTCACGGAGCGCCCTCTCAGAAGCCACAGTGTCGAGGAAGTGGCGGTTAGTTTCCTGATTATTGCCGCAGAAGTGCTTGATAGTGCCGGTAACTCCGCTGGAATGAAGACCTTTCAGTTCCGCCTGAGCCATAGTACCGGTAAGGAACGGGTCTTCGGAGAAGTACTCAAAGTTTCTGCCATTGAGGGGGTGGCGGTGGATATTCATACCAGGGCCAAGCAGACAGTCAACCTTATTAGCCGCCATTTCAAGACCAAGCAGGCTGAAAAGTTCCTGAACAAGTGAAGTGTTGAAGGTGGAAGCGATCATAGTGCCGTTGGGCAGGGAGAAAGCCTTAGTGCCGCAGTCCAGACGCATACCGGAAGGGCCGTCGGAACAGCAGCCGGCAGGTATACCAAAGTTTGCAAGGCTATCGGTCACGCCGCCGAAAGCCGAAGCAGTACCGGCAGTAACACGGGGGCTTCCCATGCCCTCGCCCCGGACGATGCAGGTAAGGTCGCTGTCGGAAAGCTGAGCGATGAACTCGTTCATTGAGTGCCTGCCCTCGGCAACATCACGGAGTTTTATGCCCATGTCGCCGGTCTGGGGGATCTCCTCCGGCAGCATACTTATACGGCGCTGTTTCTCGTCGATGTCATTCAGAAAAACGTCCTCGTAAACCGGCTTGAAACCGCCGTTTCCGTCGGATTCCGGGCGAACCTGCCTGAAAGGAGTGACGGGAGTTAGTGCCTGAGTACACTGTGAAACAACGGCAGTATCCTTGATATTCAGCGTGAAAGCAGGGGAATTTACCGAACTGTCCGTACCGATGTAGAAAAGGTAGTCACCGGCTTCCAGAACCCAGCAGGACTTGTGACCGGTAACACCGGAATCGTCGTAGGAAGCGAAGTTCTCACGCTTTACACTGATGCACAAGGTCTGTGACTGACCTGGCTCAAGGGTATCGGTCTTAGCGAAGCCGCAGAGGACTTTCGCCGGTTTGCCGAGTATACCCTGAGGAGCGCCGCAGTAGACCTGGACAACTTCCTTGCCGGGGAGAGCGCCGGTATTAGTAACAGTTACCTCACAATTCAGAGTACCGCTTCCGGCATCAAAAGCGCACTTCGGGCTAAGGGAGAAAGTGGTATAGGACAGACCGAAGCCGAAAGGATAGCGGACTTTTTCGGGTGCAAAGGTAGAGAACCAGCGGTATCCGACGTAAATACCCTCGCAGTAGGAGTTAGAGGAAGTATTTCCGAAGCAGGCGGAGGAGGGGTAGTTGTCAAGGGAGAGGGCGACAGAATCGGGGAGTTTACCGCAAGGGCTGACCTTACCGGTAAGGACGAGAGCCGTACCAGTTCCGCCGGTCATACCGCCTTGCCAGACGTAGAGAACGGAGTCCGGCTGACAGGATTCGATGAATTCCATATCAATAAGACCACCCACGTTCAGGAGGACTATCATCTTTTTAAAGTGGCGGCGGACGGTGGCGAGCATATTCTTTTCCGCATCAGTCAGGAGGAACGAACCAGGCTCATAGCGCACATCCATTTCCTCGCCGGCAGTTCTTCCGATGATAACGACAGCACGTTCGCTGACTTTAGCAGCACTTTCAGCGATATCGTCGGAGAGGGGCATTTCCTCCTGCGACCAGGGTTCATTGCCCCAGCCGGTGCCAAGGTCGAATGGGTGATCGCAGTCCCATTTTTTATAGATATCGAGAAGCTGCTGGTTTATTTTCACCCCGGCATCGAGCAGACCGTCAGTGATGCCGGTGACTTTAGAAACGTTGACCATACCGCCGGAGCCTGTACCGCTTTTGTAGTAGTGAAGCTGTATCCTGCCGAAAACGGAAACAGTCTGGTCAGCGGGGAGAGGTAGAGCGCCGCCGTTATTTTTCAGCATGACGATACCCTCCGCCACAGTTTGAGCAGCGGTATCAAGGTATTTATTCCAATCGAGAATTTTGTTCATAGTAAAGACCTCGCAATCCGAAATAGATACTATTATTATAACAAATTTGCTGAAAAAAAGCAATACCCTGGAAGAAATCTGTAAAAAATACTTCCAGTGGGAAGAAAAAATCCCTGCTGAGAAATACAGCAGGGTGATTTTGTCCCCAAAGGGGTGTAAGCTGCAACTATAATGAGGTGTTCTTATGAAAACAAATCTGGTTTCAGTCCCCAAAAGAGGATAATAACATTATGCCACAGAATCCGCCTGATGTCAACCTCTTTGCAAAAACTCCCGGCAGCGTCATTGCTGCCGGGGTAATGCAGGAATAGGAAAAAAGAGGCAGCTTACGAAGCAACAGCCAGCTTTTCAAGGGGACAGCCGGCTGCATGACGGCTTTTGTATACTTCCATACATTTCCGGTACTGCCGGAACTTCTTCTCTGCGCCCTTTGCATCGCTGTATACCTTCCAGAAACCTGTCATGATACATTTGCGATGCTGTATAAAGCCGCAGACATCTTCCGGCGGATATCCCAGAAAAAGCCCTATCTCATGGGGAAATTCGCCGCTCTCGCCCAGCCTTTGCCGCAGATGCGAAAGACAGCTCCCCATACCCTTGCAATTATATCCGCACTCCCTGAGTACTCTCTCCGCCTCCCTGCGCCGCAGGTCACGCCGCAGTCTTTCCGGGCGGAAAATGTAGATAAGCGCTTTGCCGTTTTCGGCTTTCAGGGGGATAACTCTCAGTCCCTTTCTGCCGAGTATACGGTTCAGCCGGCATATCTCGCACCTGAGCGACTGGCTGTCATCAAAATCCGACATGAACATATTCGCCGTTTTCAGCCCAGCCAGTGTAGGAGCGCAGTGGTGAACGAGTATCTCATCAGACATTAGCCGCACCTCCGGTGTGAGCCATGAGAATACTTTTCAGTGCAGATGCGGAACTGGAGTGGCTGCGCTCGATGCGTGTATCCAGCCCCTTAGTCTCGCTGATAGCGCACCTTGCCATTTTGTGTGACATAGTGCCAGTGAAAAGCACCAGCAGGTCAGGTGTGCCGATCTTCTTCTTCATATCGGTTTTCATATGTGTGAACACCTTTGCGGAACATTTGAATTCCTCACATATTTCTTTGTACTTTCTTATCATGCAGTCATTGCCGCCAACTATTACAACGCTCATATTAAGTAACTCCTTTTTACGGGTTAGTGATTGCTAACTTATGTCATTATTATACCCGCAGGTCAATGAATTGTCAACACTCTCAACTCCATTCAGTTTGAATATTGTATATTTTGCTGACTGATTCGCTCGTTCAGCAGTGAATTCGCAGCATAATGCACATAAATGTTAGCATTTGGTGTTATATAAGGCTAACGTAAATGTTTGCAAACTGGTTAATTACCGGTTAAAATATTATTTGACGCTTTACAATATTGATATAATGTGATATAATAAGTATGAGTTAGCAGAACCAAAATGCTGATTATTATGGAGATGATATAATGGATATGAAGAAAGCAAGGCTCACATCAATACTTCTTGCCTGTGCTATACTGACCGGCTGCGGCGGAAAAGTTCCCGAAGCTGACGGCAGTAATTCCGTGGCTGAGACTACCACATCGCCGGTAATGACTGTTGCCATAGGCACAGCCGAGCCGCTGACTACAAGCACCTCTGCTGCCGAGGAGGAGACAGAACCGGTAACGACAGTTCCCCCGGACGATATGACCAGAGTGCATGAGATATCGCTCTCATTTAGTACAGCGGAAGTTAAGGTGGGCAATAAGACAATGCCTATTGTTACAATGTCCCCGGAGACTGCGGTGAACAAGGACGAAATATGGAAAAGTTCCGATGAAAAGATAGCAACAGTTGACAATATCGGAAATATCACCGGTGTAAGCGAGGGTGAGTGTACAGTTACAGTTACATCTGCGGACAACCCTGGGGTAAGCGCTGAGGTAAAGGTTACAGTCAAGGCGCAGGAGGGACTGACCTATTTTGACGGTATACTTGTAGCGAACAAGTCCTATCCGCTTCCGGCTGACTATAATCCGGGCGGACTTCTGCCGGAGACACAGGCTGCTTTTGATAAGCTTGTAGCCGGCGCAGCTAATGACGGCATCAACATCTATCTGTCGTCGGGTTTCCGCTCATATGAGTACCAGAGTGAGATATACGGCAACTACTGCGACATCTACGGACAGGAGACAGCGGACACATTCTCCGCCCGTCCCGGTTATTCCGAGCATCAGACAGGTATGGCTATAGACGTAAATATCATAGACGATTCCTTCGCCGGAACACCTGAAGCAGAGTGGATAGAAAAGCATTGTAACGAGTACGGCTTTATTCTCCGCTATCCGCCGGGAAAGCAGGAGATCACCGGCTATAAGTATGAATCCTGGCATATCCGCTATGTAGGCGAGGAGTTCGCCAAGAAGCTTGCTGACAAGGCGGCAGAGGTAGGCGACCCGTACTACACCGTCGAGGAATACTTCGGCATCGACTCAGTTTATAAAGAATGATAAAAAGTAAATAATGATAAAAAGCCTGGGAACTTTTGCGGTTCTCAGGCTTTTTGCGTATGTATCATAAGCGAACAGGCACTTAGTAGTTGCAGGCAGGGTTCGGGAAAACACGGTATACCGGGCCGTTTTCAGCCTTAGTGCCGTCACCAGCCCAGACTTCGACAGTTTCGGGGTCGTCCAAGCGGTAAACAACCAGCCAGCGTATCAGTGGATATCTTCCGCCGTCCTCACGCTTTGAGTAAGGCATAGCGATCGGGTACTTTCCCGTATCTGTATTATGACCGCCCTTTTGATAGAAGGTAGTCTCACGGTTTACTTGCAGGCTTAACTGGTCAGCGAATACTTTGTAGTCATTATCAGCATATGACCAGGAGTTGTATACATTTGAAACACCGTCCCAGTCGCCATAGTCGTGATGTCTGCCGTCTGCACGGGTAACGACGGTGAACACATAAGCGCCGTCGTCGCCGTACTTTATAGATTTTTTTGCGGAATTCAGGGAAGTATACTTGATAGCCTTTCCGTTGTTGTCACAGTAAGCTTTGCCGGCAGCAGTGGAGATGAACATGGTGGAACAACCAACGTTCTTGTGACCGACTGAGTGGCTGTAGAACGAATCATGACCTTCGGTACTTGTGCCGAGGGTAGATATCATAGCATCGTAGATAACTCTGCCGTTTGCAACGGTAGCTTTTTTTCTTGCACCATCAATGTATCCCACCACTGAAGGAATGAGGATAGCAGACAGTATGCCGATAATGGCAATGACCACGATCAACTCAATAAGAGTAAAACCCTTTTTCTTTAACATTTCAAACACCCCTTATAATACTAAATGTAACATCATTCATCCTCGATGTTATAATAATTATACACCCGTTTTATATAAAAGTCAAGATAACTTGTTCAAATTCACAAATTATTTACATTACGTGCGGTAAATAACTATACAATCAGTATATATAATGAGCGTTAGACCATGCAGTAAATGTGGGCGGATCATTATAACGCAAACTTCGTAGCTGATACACAGGAAATCAATAATAATGATTTACATAAACTCCGAAAGTGAAACTATTGCCGGGGGAGTAAGGCAATAACGTACAAAGAATGACTGACGGAAATGAAAAAGTGGATAGTGAATAAGCAACAGCATGGAATAAAAAATCCATGACTATTGTTCATTCACTATCCACTTTTGTCCCTCAGCATAATGAGGGTGATATCTGGTGGAGCATAGGGGACTTGAACCCCTGACCCCCACACTGCCAGTGTGATGCGCTCCCAACTGCGCTAATGCCCCATATGCTTATTATACCATAAAGCACGGGAAATGTCAATAGTTCAGAATAAATAAAATATACTAATTATTTGTGACTGGTTTATAATGTTTTAGAACTTGTTTTAACAAGACGTGTTGTTGATCTTCCACGGCAACACAATTTACTTTTTGAGGAATTATTTTGGTCGCACGTTTCTTTTACTAAATTTGTCTGTTTTACGGACGTTCCGCCAAAGGGGGACACCCAAGTGGAAAAAGGGGGAGGAACAAATTAAA
>CAMOEP010000102.1 GCA_946612185.1 uncultured Ruminococcus sp. | reverse complement strand
GCCTGTTTGAGATAGCTAAGGAGTACCTGCCTGTTAAGGTGGAGACTGACGGCAGCGAACTTACTCTCGCCAACGACGAGACAAGACACCGTCACGGCTATGAGTACCCCCTGCCTTATGAGCCTCAGATGCTCACTGTTGGTATGTACGGCGGCTGCGATTTCTACACTATCAAGGGTATGATCGAGCAGCTTCTTGACAAGCTTCGTGTATACAATGTTGAGTACTCCAGATTCGATACCGAGCGTGAAGTAAACTGCGGCGAACTTCCTTCCGCTGAGGGTACAAAGTCCGGCGAATACTACGAGAACGAGACATTCCACCCCGGCAGAAGCGCTTACATCACAGTTGGCGATAAGATCATTGGTATCATCGGTGAGGTTCACCCCACAGTTCAGGAGAATTACAGCATCGGTGAAAAGACCTATGTGGCTAAGCTTGATATTGAACTGCTCATGGCTCTGGCTGACGAGAAGATAACTTACAAGGCTCTGCCCAAGTTCCCGGCAAGCACCCGTGACATCAGCGTGCTGGTAGACGACAGCGTTCCTGCTGCTGAACTGGAGAAGGCTATCCGCAAGGGCGTTGGCAAGATCCTTGAGAAGGTAACTCTGTTCGACGTATACAAGGGCAAGCAGATCGCTGAGGGCAAAAAGAGCGTTTCCTACTCTGTATCTATGCGCTCACATGACGGCACTCTCACTGACGAGCAGGCTGACAGCGCTATGAAGAAGGCTCTCAAGGCTCTGGCTGAGCTGGGCGCTGAACTGAGAGGATAATCATGAAACGCCTCGATCTGGCAGGCTGCTCGAAGCAGTCAGGAAGAAATCTGGTATGCGGCGACAAGCTGCTGCTTATACACTCCGGTTCAGGCTGCGAATTCCTGTTTACTGGCAAGAAACTTACCATAACTCTCGGCTGCGATAAGAAGTGCTTCAAGGAGGGGAATGTGAAAAACGTTCCCCGTGCAGCCATTCTCATCGACGGCGAATTCATCGTGAAAAAGCGCATCGAGGGCAGGGAGGAGAGTTATACCGTTATCGACAGCGATACTCCCGTCACTAAAATGGTGCGCATCGTGAAGCTGTCTGAGGCGGCGTTCTCTATCGCTGAGGTATCGGCTGAGTGCGACGACGAGGGCGGTATCATCGCTGCCCCGGCGCACAGCCTGAAAATGGAGTTCATTGGTGACTCTATCACCTGCGGCTACGGCGTGGACGACAGCAACACTTCTTCAAATTTCTCCACGGAAGCTGAGAACGCTCTGAAGTCCTATGCTGCTCTTACCGCTAAGATACTCGGCGCTGACTACAGCCTTTTCAGCTACAGCGGCTACGGCATCATCAGCGGATATACCGACGACGGCAAGCGCAACACAAGAGAGGTGCTTCCTCAGTGGTACGAAACTTACGGCTTTTCCTATAGTCTCGCCGCTGATGGCAGCAAGACCCAGGATATTCCCTGGGACTTCTCAAAATTCATGCCGGACATCGTTGTGCTGAATCTGGGTACTAACGACAATAGCTATTGCCGTATGAACGAGGGCGGCTATGAGGAATTTGAGGAGAATTATCTGGAATTCCTCAGGACTATCCGCAGATGCAATCCGCAGGCGCATATCTTTTGCGTTATGGGAATGATGGAGACTGGCGTGGATACCTATATAAGAAATGCAGCAAAGCGCTCCGGCGATGAACGCTGCACCTGCGTAAGTCTCACAACTCAGAACGGCTGGCTGGGTTACGGCTCTAACTGGCACCCCTCTGAGGACACCCATGCTTACCGTGCAAAGGAACTTGCGGAGCATATTACTAAGGCTATGGAAAATGGTACTATAAGTATCGGCAAATAATTTAACGAGAATAATATCATGCCCCTGAGCATTTTAATAGAAGTGCTTCGGGGCATTTTTGTATAATAATCCACAAGAAAATTATTATACAAATAGTTATATCGCACTTAATTTTTACAAATATATTCATTTTGTCCACCGAATCTTCATTTTAGAGGTTGCGGTTCGTTCATAATTATGTTACAATTACCATAGAAAACACTGAACAATGTTCAGGGAAATTTGGGAGTGATAATAATGAGAATCAACTTTAAATCAATTATCGCTACTGCTCTCGGTGGAATCATGATGATAGGCAGTATTCCTGTCGTTCCTCAGATGGACGCAAGCGCCGCAAGCATATGCGATATCAACCTTGACAAAACATATCAGACAATTGATGGTTTCGGCGGTATCAACCACCCCGAATGGACAGGCAGCGATCTGACAGACTCTCAGCGTCAGACTGCTTTCGGTACAGGTGCTAATCAGCTTGGTCTGTCTGTACTGCGTATCTTCGTAAACCCCGATAAGAACCAGTGGAATAGGGCTGTTGCTACTGCTAAGTACGCTTATCAGCACGGCGTAAAGGTCTTTGCTTCCCCCTGGGAACCACCCTCGAATCTGGCTGAATCAGGAAGCGGCAGAGGCGGTAAACTCCACCTCCCTGAGAGAAACTACGGCGCTTATGCTCAGCACCTTAACGACTTCGGTAACTATATGAAGAGCCAGGGCGTTAATCTGTACGCTATCTCCGTTCAGAATGAGCCTGACTACGCTTCTGAGTGGACTGTATGGTCTACTGACGAGACTACAAAGTTTATTGCTGAGTACGGCGATAAGATCACAAGTACAAGACTTATGTCCCCTGAGTCTTTCCAGTATGCCCCTGAGAACGCTTCATGGGTCAAGGACGGCGGTAAGAAGTACTACAGAAAGATCCTGAACAACTCTAAGGCTTTCGCTAACTGTGATATGTTCGGTACTCATTTCTATGGTACTACAAGAGACTGGATGGACTTCCCCGACCTTGAAAAGTGCGGTAAGCCTATCTGGATGACTGAGGTTTACGTTCCAAACAGTGAGGCTAACTCAAACGAGCGCTGGCCTGAATCTATCAAGGTCGCTGAGAATATGCACAACGGTCTGGTAGTTGGTAATATGAGCGCTTATGTATGGTGGTATATCCGCCGTTCATACAGCCCCATGAACGAGAATGGTACTATCAGTAAGCGTGGTTATGTCTTCGGTCAGTACTCCAAGTTCGTTCGCCCCGGCTCTGTAAGAGTTGCTGCTACTGAAAGCCCTGAGTCTGGTCTGCTTATCTCCGCTTACAAGAACGAGGACGCAGGCAACGTTACTATCGTTGCTGTTAATACAAGCACAAACTCCATCAGCCAGCAGTTCTCTATCGGCAAGAATATCGCAAATATCGACCGCTACAGAACCTCCGGCAGCGAGAACTGGGCTGTTACAAAGAACCTTGAAAGCTCAAACGGCAGCTTCTGGGCTCAGCTTCCCGGACAGAGCGTTTCCACATTCGTTGTTGACCTGGCTGGCGGCGCATTCGTTATCGAGCCTGATGCTAATGGTTACTACTTCCACGATACTTTCGAGGCTGATACCTGCGACTGGAGCGCTCACGGCAATACCGAAGCTGGTCTTAGCGGAAGAAATCCCTATGCTGGTACTGAGGCTCTCCTCGGTCAGAAGCGTGAAAAGGCTTGGAACGGTCTTGAGAAGGCTCTCAATTCCAAGGTATTCAAGGCTGGCAATTCCTACAGCTTCTCCGTAAATGTATGCGTACTCGATTCTGATGTAAATACTCAGAACGCTTCACTGACACTTCAGTACACTAATTCTTCCGGCGAGACAACATTCTCCCACATCGCAGACGCTAAGGTCACTACCGGTCACTATGTACAGCTTGCTAACGATAACTTCAAGCTCCCTGAGGGCGGCAGCAACTTCACTATCTACGTTGAGACAGATAGAACTGACAACTTCTACATCGACGAGGCTATCGGCGCTGTAGCAGGCACAAAGATCGACGGCCCTGAGGAGATCCCTGAGACTACTACAACTACCACAACAACAACAACAACTACCACCACTACAACAACTACTACAACTACAACCACTACAACAACCACAACTACCACTACAACTGAGCCTACAACTACTACCACAACAACCACTACAACTGAGCCTACAACTACTACAACAACAACCACAACTACTGAGCCTACCACTACAACTACTACAACAACTGAGCCTGTTCGTATAGTATACGGTGACGTTGACCTCAATGGCAGCGTTTCACTGGCAGACGTTGTTATGGTTCTCCAGTATGCATCAAATGCTCAGAAGTACCCCCTGGACGCAGACGCTCTGCGCAATGCTGATGTAAACGGCGACAACGTTGTTGACGCTAAGGACGCTTTCATCATCCAGCGTGTTGATGCTAAGCAGATCAGCCAGGATTCACTTCCTATACATGAATAAGTCTCTCCATAAAATTTAAGGAACAGCCCTGAGGATAGCTTGATCTTCAGGGCTGTTTATTTTGTTCATTTACACAAAAAGCCCTATTATTCTGATTAGGATAATAGGTGAAGAAAACTATTGATTTCCGACTAAAATTGTAGTATAATGATAGTATCAAATTTTGGGCTGCCTTGCCCGTTATCAGGAGGTAATTTATGGCTTGCTTTATTGTACCTGCTGCCGAGGCGGTAGTGACTACCGTTGCAGCAAAGATCATCAAGAAAAATGAGGAGAAAAAGGGTGTCAGTCAGGACGCTCCCAAGTTCTCCGAGAAACTGGGTCTGCTCAATAATATGCTGTGGGGCGGTTCTGCTCTGCTGGCTTTTGAACACGTCTGGCACGGCGAGGTAGTACCCTTTTTCCCATTCCTGACAGCCGCTTCTGACCCGGCTTCAACTGCTGAGATGCTGCATGAAATGGCTACTTCCGGCACGGCTATGGCTGTGGTGGTTACTGCGGCATGGGCTGGAATATCAATAGTCTCATCGAAGATAACAGCATCGGAGGTGGCAAAGAAATGACCCTGCTCATTACTGTTTTTGCCGCAATTATCACCACTGTTGTGTGGTATACCAACAAGAATGCAAGAGAACTTAGCATCGGCAAGCTGTGCCTGATGTACTGGGGCGCTTCACTTATGTGGCTGGTTGACGCAGTTGTGGAGTACATCGAACTTGGCGCTGAGGAGTACTTTTCACCTGCCGCATCGGATATGCTCAACGACAGCTTCCTCGGTCTGTCAGTTGCCGCACTGGGACTTATAATCTGGCTCGTAATGGTTCTTGCAAAAGACCCAAAGGGAGTTATTCGCAGTTCCATTAAGAAGTGATTTCTTAGGGCGAGTTTCGGTTCAAAAAATTCCCCCTGATATGGTGCAATAAAAGCAGTTCGTTGTGACTGCTTGAAATGCCATGTCAGGGGGATAATTTTTCAAAAGCCGAAAGTTTCGGGATCAGCCCTGCTGGGAGTCGATTTCCTGGATAAGGAAAGCGTCCTTTGTGGTAACGTCACCGTCCTCGTCAACGTCGGCATTTTTGAAGCCGGGGTCGGAAAGGGGATACTTTGTTTTGTTGGCGGCGTACTGGAGTACGCAAACTATATCGGATACCGAAACCTTGCCGTTATTGTCAGCGTCGCCCTTTACTCCGGAAGAAGCGGCGGAAGTTGTGGTGGTAACAGTGCCGGTGGTAGTGGTAGTTTTTGCGGTAGTGGTTGCAGGAGTGTCCTCTCCGGTAATGGGGTAAGTTTTCAGGTCGGGCAGTTCGTCCAGGGTGATGCAGTACTCGCTGTTGTATATCTCCACCAGATTATCAACCGGGTTATTCTGCTCGCTGGTCAGGTAGTTCATATACCAGGGGCAGAAATAGAGCCAGTAAGCACGGTCGTTTACCAGATTTTCCAGTGAGGGGATAGAATCGTTTTCAGACATTGCAACCATTTTCTGACCGTTAGTTCCCTGAACGAGACTGTAGAAAGTGGAGGAAATTGAGCTGAGGTTAGGCAGACCGTCAACGGCATTGTACTTATCGTAGCCCACCATATCAACCACGTCATCGCCGGGATACCAGTCAGCAGATGCAGGGGAAGTATAGCCAGTCCACTCCCAGATGAGGTTATTTATGCCGTACTCGTTAGTCAGCTTATCGTAAAGCAGGCGATACAGCTTCTTGCAAGGCTCAGGGCCTTCAGCGCCCCACCAGAACCAGCCGCCCTCGGCTTCGTGGAGAGGTCGCCAGATTATCGCAACGTCAGCGTCCTGTAACTTCTTGAGTTCACCTGCGATAAGCTCGATATCAGCCAGTATCTTTGCGTTTTCCTCAGTGCCTTCGGTAACTGCCTTTGATACGCTGAAAGTTGTGTAGCTTGCGCTTGCGGACTGAACATAAAAAGCAGTCTCGCAGTTTTCGCCTGGAACGTTCCAGTGCCATGTGCAGGTAGCAATGCCCTTGTACTTATTAGTCCACTCGATAGCACGTTCGGGCGCATCATCACGCCAGTCTGAGGTGGTATTGTAAGCGAGGAAGTCGATACCACGGATAGCAGGCTGTTTTCCGGTCTGTTCCTGGATATACTGAAACTCAGCTTCGTTGTCCTTGATGAAAACGTCAGGTGAATTCCAGGAATTATAGTTATGAGAACCGCAGTACTCCTGCTGACCGGCGATGATATGCTTGCCGTACTGGTCGCAGAGGTAGCTATAAAGGCGCTTAGCGGAATCGGTCGCATTGGGGTTAGAGAGTGTGCGTGTAGGGGAGAGGTTAGTGATGCTGTCGTCAGCGGGTTTCAGTGTAAGGTAGTCGAAGTAGGTGTAGCCCCAGTAAGCACGCAGTTCGATGACGTTCTTGCCTTTTTTCAGGTTGACCACTCCGGCAGGTATCTCACCGAAAGAGGTATTGTGAACGAGGGTAACTTCGCCCTGGTTCACGTCGTTGATGTAGAGGTACTGAACCTTTTTATTCGGGTCACTTGGTTCGCAGTAGCAGATATTCATTTCGTACAGACCGTCCTCCGGAACATCAACAGTCACGCCGACGGTAGTACCTTTCTGGTCGAGGTATGAAAAACCTGTGCCGGAGAATTCGGTCATATCGTAGTCGATACCTGAGCCGTCCTTTTCGGTATTGCCTTTCCAGCCCTCGGTGTACTTTTTTCCGCCCTGGCAGATGCCGTCCTCGAACTCGTACTTCAGAACTGTGTCAGCGGCGGAAGTCTGACCGGGGATAACCGGCATAGCAGCCATTGCAGTAGCCATGACAGCCGAGAGTGCCATAGCCTTGTAGAAATGTCCTTTCATTTAAGTAACTCCTTTGCAATTTAAGTAATATACCGTAACAGTATTCTGAAGAAATTATAGCACATTCTACAAGTTATTTCAAGATTTTTGCGGCAGAAAAATCCGCATCATACATATGTTTTAGTTATATGACAATAAATAACAGGCATACTTATGAAAAGTGAACATTAACAGATAATCGTTTAATTAGGCTGGGTTGAGTTTATCAACTGCGAGTTTACTTTTACTGTTAAGTTGTTTCTGGGTTGATTATCAGGGCAACAGCATTTATTTTTGGGGAATTATTTAAGGCAACACCGCACAGAGATTGCGGCGCAGATACGCAGTCAGATTT
>CAMOEP010000101.1 GCA_946612185.1 uncultured Ruminococcus sp. | reverse complement strand
AGCATCTTACAACATGGACAATAGCGTCCACCTCACGGATATCAGCCAGGAACTTATTACCCAGACCTTCACCCTTTGAAGCGCCCTTTACAAGACCGGCGATGTCCACGAACTCCAGAGTAGCTGGTGTGAACTTATCCGGCTCATACATCTCAGCCAGCTTATCAAGTCTCTCGTCGGGGACTGATACTATACCCACGTTCTTGTCGATAGTGCAGAACGGGTAGTTTGCTGACTCAGCGCCTGCATTTGTGAGTGCGTTAAAGAGAGTGCTTTTGCCTACATTAGGCAGACCAACCATACCAAGCTTCATTATTTATCATTACCTTTCTGAAATATGGTGCAGGATACCGCACCGTTAATTATGGATTATCCTCTTGTTATTAACAAGGGAATTTATAGTGGAGTTCTGTACAGTCAGATCTCCTGAGCCTGCTGACATATCCGAAGGATTAGCCGCAAGCATATTAACTGTAACAACGGAGTCCACCACGGAGACATTTCCGCTTCCGGTGGAGTCACCGATACCGGTGGCGAAATCGCCCTCAGCGTCTATGATGATCTCAGAGTCCTTGATGCGTGTATTCACGCTTCCACGGATAGCGCCGATACCGGTCTGATTAGCGCAGCGCATTTTCATCTCTATCCTGCCCTTGCGGACGATGATGCTTCCCTCGCCCTCCTCAAGAACGCCTATACCTACGGCATTAGCGCCGGTGCAGTTCATATGGATATTAGCGCTTGTAGTGACGTTGGCAACGCCTTTGCAGCTTCCGATACCGGTTATCTTGATTCCGGAGACAGTAACATCAAGGTTGCAGTCCTCGGAGATATTGACATTGGCATCGCCGTTGAAGCTTCCTATTGCCAGACCGTTGTGGCTGTACATATATATCTTGACAGTACCGGCAGCCAGGTCGATCATAGAATCGTCCTCATTGTAGCCGCCGCCGATGCAGATAGTTTCAACGCCGTTGCAGATAATTTCGAGAGTGCCCTGCATATCTACCTTTATATCGCCGTAGCCGTGGTCGTAATCGTTGCCGATGCCGATACCCTGTGAGGCGTAGCAGTCGATAGTGAGGTTGCCCTTGCCGCCGATCTCGAACTGGCTTCCCATAGGAACGTAGATACCGGAGTAGCCGAGTTTATTATTCTTTGAGACATTCAGCACGAGCCGTGCGTACTCTCCGACCACGATAGTTGGCTTGCTGTTGCCGCTTACCATATTCACATTACGCAGGGTAAGTTCGCAGGCGTGGTTATCCATGATAGTGATATTCATCTTCACAGGCTTGTCAGGGTCACCGACGATAGTAAGCTTGCTCTGATAGATGTGTATATCGGTGTACTTTTCCAGCGCCAGACGGAGAAGGTCAAGTTCCGTATCATTACGGGCAGCGTAGACCTTTTTAGAGCCGTCGGGACGGGATTCAAGGTTAGTGCGGATAATTTCGTCCTTAACGTCCTTAGCGATGCTGTTAAGGAAAAGGGGCTTTGGCTTGGAAGTATAGTAACCCTGGATAAGATCAACGCCCAGGCGGATAACGGTCTTCATCTCCTGGGAAGTCTCAACGCCCTCGGCAAGGGATTGAAGCTGATTATCCCGGCAGAACTCGATTATCTGGGTAACGAGCTGCTGTTTTTTCAGGTCGTTGTGGATATCGCTGATAAGTGAGCGGTCGATCTTGACGTAATCGGGCTTATATTTCAGGAGATTGGAGCTATTGGAGTAGCCGGTGCCGTAGTCGTCGATAGCAAGCTGACAGTGCATGAAGGACATACGCTTGCGGATAGTCTGTATAGCCTCAGCGGAAGCGTCGTTATCCTCGACTATTTCGATAACGGTCTTTTCCAGGAGTTCGCCGTAGGTGAGATAAAGTTCATTGAAGTCGTCCTCGGAAAGGAGAGAGTCGGACATAGAGTTTATGAACAGCTTCTTCTCGGTGAATACCTGCTGATTCTCGCTGAGAAGCTTCATGGTATTGAAGAAAGTGAGTTTCTCGATAGCGTAGAGGTTATTCTGGCTTTCAGCGATAGAGAGTATCTGTCTGGGGGACATACGGATATCGCCGGAAGTACGCATAAGTGCTTCATAAGCGACTATCTCGCCGGAAGTAGTCTCAACGATAGGCTGGACGTAGTATGTCAGGAGATTTTCCTGAATGATACGGGAGAAAAGCTGAGCATTTCGGTAAGCGTCCTTTTCACGGATATAGCTTTCCTCGGAGAACCAGTTGATAACATGGCGGCGGTCGGTGCGTGCTTCATAGAGGGCGAATTCTGAATAGTTCACCAGGGTATTGAAATCGGAAGCCTCGTCGGGGTAGGAAGAACAGCCGATAGAAAGGCTCAGGCGGCTTTTGTCGGAGATGTCGATTATCTCACCGAAGTCGTCAGTGAGGACGCAGTTCTGCACCGCCTCGTCCATACTGTTAAGGAGGGTGTAGATCTGCATTTTGTCCAAATCCTTGAAGAAGGCAAATATTTCGTAGTTGGACTTAGCGCCGATGATAACGTTATCGCCGGCGAAGCTTTTGAGCGACTCAGCAACGGAGGTTATACAGCTATTGGTGCTGTCAACGGTCAGGAACGAGCCGAGTTTTTCAACGCCGTTGATAAAGAGAGTAGCAAGGCAGCAGTTCTGGACTTCCGGGAGTAGTTTCTTGATTTTCTGGGAGAAAGAGGGGTAGGAGGGCAGACGAGTAACAGGGTCATAGTCCACGAAACCGGAATTTCTGTCGGTGTCTGCAATCTGGCGGGTAAAGTCCTGGACGAAGCCGAGCCATTCGTCGCTGCTTTCATAGATATTCATTTTAATGAAGCGGACTGTATTGCCGCTTTCAAAGCGGTAGATATGCTTCTGACCCTCAACAGGGGACTTGGAGATCTTTTCCAGGAGGTTAAAGAACTCAAATTCGTTGAGCCGCCTTTCAGTGCAGGCGAGCATACGGCAGGCAGCATCATCGAGGTAAGCCGCCTTATCCTTGGCGATATATGTAAAAGCGCCTATATTACCCACGAACTGCTGAAAAACGATCCAGTCGTGGCTAAGTTGGGGAGTCTTTTTTGACAGATCAAAAATACTCATAATGATGTACTCCTTACACGGGGGAAATTATTCTGTATAACGCAATACAGATTCCGGGTATATACAAATAAATTATACTACATTTCCTGTGCAAAGTCAACAGAAAAAATTAAAAAAAGAATGTCCTTTTTAAAGGACATTCTTTTTGTCCCCGCAAGGGGTGTGAGTTGCAACGGTAATCAAGGATATCTATGTTCCTGATAAAAGACAGTTTCAGTCCCCACAAGGGGTGTGAGTTGCAACATTTTATTCTGAGAATTGTTTCGGTACAGCGGATGCGTTTCAGTCCCCGCAAGGGGTGTGAGTTGCAACAGGTCAGTATCAAGGTTGTCACATTCTCCACGAGTTTCAGTCCCCGCAAGGGGTGTGAGTTGCAACCGAGCGACTGTGCGAGGTGTGGAGGAGATAACATGGTTTCAGTCCCCGCAAGGGGTGTGAGTTGCAACCAGATGGTGGAAATCTGGTGCTCAGTCTTTCTGGTTTCAGTCCCCGCAAGGGGTGTGAGTTGCAACGTAATTGGTGTAGGAACCATCATAACCGGGCTGAGTTTCAGTCCCCGCAAGGGGTGTGAGTTGCAACACAAAACGTATATCGTGGAGCGGACAATAATCCGTTTCAGTCCCCGCAAGGGGTGTGAGTTGCAACTATTTCGACAGGCTGAAACGGATATAGCATAATACATACTATATCCGTTTTGTTATTATCGCCTGACAAGAGGTGTTACCATGGTATCGAGAAATTCCTCATTGGATTTTAATATTTCAGGATCGATCCAATTTATTACAAGATCGAGATGATCTCTTATTACATTGTAGTCAAGTTGAAGTGTAGGGCAATTATTTATGTATACATTGGTCTTCATGCCACAAGAGCCATCTAATCTCTCGATTACAAGACGATTTTTGTCGATTAAGCCTTTGAAAGCACCGATCTTACGGGCAAACAAAGCGGAAAACAGACAAGTTCGTATAATACGTTCTTCAGGTATATTTGTATTCAGGAGTTCATTGTACATTGCACTTGTTATAGCAAGACCGTCTGCAAATTTATCGATTTCTGTAAGCTGAATATTGGCAGCCATAAGCCGTGATATATCAACTGCTGCTACATGAGCTGAACCTTCATGAAAATGATAGTAATCACCGATTTTTTTCAGTGGATACTTTAATACATCAGTATCATCATAATCATCACATACAGCAGGGAACTCACATAATATGTTATTTTTTGGATCAGATTCAGATCCGTCAGAGAATGATGCATTGTTATCAGTATATGGTGGATAAACAGATCCATCATCTATGATAAATCTCTCTTTCTGAAGACCCATTGCATTATATGTATCGTTATAATCATCGATTGCTTGTTTCTGACTTATATATTCCAGCTTAACTCCTAACGGACTGCATCCCGGTTTAAGCCTGCGAGGCGGTTTTTTGCTAAAATTATTTTCCATAATAATTCCTCCTTTGAAAATTATGTATTTGAAGGTTGCAACGTTCATCAATCGAAATTACAAAAGACTTCTAACAGTTTCAGTCCCCGCAAGGGGTGTGAGTTGCAACTGACAAAGAAGCAATGGCTATATACAACGAGGAGTTTCAGTCCCCGCAAGGGGTGTGAGTTGCAACGATGCTGTCAAATTCATTTGCAATGGCAGTGGGTTTCAGTCCCCGCAAGGGGTGTGAGTTGTACTGGATTTATATGGAATCCTTGTGATGTTTCAGTCCCCACAAGGGGTGTGAGTTGCAACATATTACAATTTATACGAACCAAACAAGAAAAAACGTTTCAGTCCCCGCAAGGGGTGTGAGTTGCAACGTCTCAGTTTCGGTATTGTTGACGGTGTTCTCAGGTTTCAGTCCCCGCAAGGGGTGTGAGTTGCAACGGCTTACACATGAGAAAGATATCCGATCTATGAACAGGTTTCAGTCCCCGCAAGGGGTGTGAGTTGCAACATTCGCAGTAGCTGCTGTAACGGCAGCAAACACCGTTTCAGTCCCCGCAAGGGGTGTGAGTTGCAACCTCGAATCCTATCAGGTTCCCGAGAACGGCGTAAAGTTTCAGTCCCCGCAAGGGGTGTGAGTTGCAACGTTATAATGGTGATGTCTGACATTCATTTTGTCAGCTGTTTCAGTCCCCGCAAGGGGTGTGAGTTGCAACATCTCAAGGAGGTTTATATTATGAACAATTATGTTTCAGTCCCCGCAAGGGGTGTGAGTTGCAACAAATCGCTCTGGACGATACACACTTTATCAAGGCGTTTCAGTCCCCACAAGGGGTGTGAGTTGCAACCCTGATGGAACTGAGCCAACTATGGTGATTAAATCTGTTTCAGTCCCCGCAAGGGGTGTGAGTTGCAACCTGAAAAAGTTCAACTGTAACGATGTAGACGAGTTTCAGTCCCCGCAAGTGGCGTGAGTTGCAACCTTGTATGTACTGTGGCAAGCTGTTTCCTACCGGTTTCAGTCCCCGCAAGGGGTGTGAGTTGCAACCTCTGACCTGGAAAAGCTGACAGCCGTAATTGAGTTTCAGTCCCCACAAGGGGTGTGAGTTGCAACAGCAAGGCGGCGGCTTTAAAATCCCCATCGGGGTGTTTCAGTCCCCGCAAGGGGTGTGAGTTGCAACATGACCCTTCAGAATTTAATGCATTTCAGAGGGGTTTCAGTCCCCGCAAGGGGTGTGAGTTGCAACGATTTGTTCTTTAAGTCGTATTGGTACGACTACAGTTTCAGTCCCCGCAAGGGGTGTGAGTTGCAACATTCGACGACTGGGATGAGGAAGATGAGGAGGCATAGTTTCAGTCCCCGCAAGGGGTGTGAGTTGCAACCCCTTTGTGGCACTCTATGAAAGAGGGAACGTTGTTTCAGTCCCCGCAAGGGGTGTGAGTTGCAACAAATTCAGTTTTAAACGGATTGCTTGTTACCAACAGGTTTCAGTCCCCGCAAGGGGTGTGAGTTGCAACGGTGAGACCGAGTACACAGACTACGTTGGAATCGTTTCAGTCCCCACAAGGGGTGTGAGTTGCAACCCGATTCTGCATACATGAATATCCTCTTCTCAGATAAGTTTCAGTCCCCGCAAGGGGTGTGAGTTGCAACTTCATTTATGAACAAGAAAGAGAAAAGAATAAGAGTGTTTCAGTCCCCGCAAGGGGTGTGAGTTGCAACAAGAAGAACGGAAAGAACAAAAAGTAAAAAAAGAGTTTCAGTCCCCGCAAGGGGTGTGAGTTGCAACCAGAGGAAGAAGCAGCAAGGGCTGATGAAATTTACAACGTTTCAGTCCCCGCAAGGGGTGTGAGTTGCAACAGATCGCTAAGACCGTCAAGAACATCACAAGAAAAAGTTTCAGTCCCCGCAAGGGGTGTGAGTTGCAACCTGGTACGAGAACGACGAATGTGAGGCTGACTGTGGTTTCAGTCCCCGCAAGGGGTGTGAGTTGCAACCCAAGATGTAGTGAATAATTCCATTCTGCACACTATATATAGAGTGCCTAATAAAATATACCGAAAAAATTCACAGATTATTAAACAGCTATCAATTAAATATTCACAATCATTGTGCGAACCGGCAAATAATACTGATAAAAAACATTGCTTCAAGGGCACATTCGCACTTAGCTGTTCTCAGCCCCCAAAGGGGTGTAAAAAAGCCCGGAGAAGTGCAGACAAATACCGCCTGCACTTTCATTATAGCATCTCCGGGGGGAGTTGTCAAGCGTTTACTTTATTTTTCTTGCCTCAATATAGAATCTCTTGTCATCAGCGTGACCCATAGAGAATGTCTTTCTGGGCAGAGCGCCGTCCTTTATCACTGTGGGGAAAAGCTGTGACTTGTCCATATCCGGCAGTATAAATCCAAGTCCTGAGTGCTTCATGGCAAGCGCCTTAACGTTGTCTGTGCCGTGGATATAGTCTATCTTGCCGCCATTTGTCTTGATATAGCCGTCAAGGAAATTCTGGAGAGAGCCGACGGAAAGGTTTGAGCTTGTGTTGTGGATATACTTCTTCTCCTCGCTGCCCTCTCTTGTGATGATGACATACTGCTCCGCTTCACTGTCTGAAAGCCCCAGTGCCTCTGCCATTTTTGCCAGCAGGTCATCGCAGTCAACATCGTATACAAGACGGTGTATTGCCTCGAATTTCAGCGCATCGCTGTGCAGGTTCACTATCTCAGCCAGCGCATATCTTGCCGGGTGACCTTCTGCAACGCCCTGCTTTTTCAGGTTCTCGTAGTACTCCTTTGCAGTAGCCAGTGAGTGGTTTCCGTCGCCCATAGCGTAAAGGAGTACAGGAGTATCTGCAAGACCGTATTTCTCAGCAAAAGCCGCCGGGTCAGCCAGTGCGCAAAGAGCCGCATCAATTTTCTCCTGTGCATCTTTTCCCAGCAGATAGCCGGAAATGCTTCCGCCGCCGCACATAAGGGGTGTATCATAAAGCTTCTGTGCGCTG
>CAMOEP010000100.1 GCA_946612185.1 uncultured Ruminococcus sp. | reverse complement strand
TGTCAGGAAAGATGAGTGATAATATGAGAAGAAAAGACAGAGAAATTACAGAAAAGTCAGAAATTATGGATTTCCTCAGCAGTCAGCAGATAATGAGAGTGGCATTTTCTGACAATAATGATATTTACATAGTTCCGCTGAATTACGGGTACACTATGGCAGAGGACAAGCTCACATTCTGGTTTCATGGCGCAAAAGCCGGAAGAAAGTACTCCCTCGCTGAGAAAAAGCCGGCAGTAGGCTTTGAGATAGACGGCAATTACCGCCTTGTGGAGGGCGAAAAAGCCTGCAACTATTCAGCAGAGTATATGAGCGTGATCGGAAACGGAGTGCTGAGTATAGTTGAGGACAGTGCCGAAAAAATTACCGGTCTGAGCGCAATCATGAAGCAGACTACAGGCAGGGATAACTGGGAATTTGCTCCGGAACGGGTAAATGCCGCAGCAGTATTCAGGCTGGACGTTACCAAGATGTCCTGCAAGTCCAGAAAGCCGGTGCATAATGGCTAAACCGCTTTTTACTGTCCTTAAAGTTATTATGCTCATTCTGACAGCAGTTTATCCGCTTATTATGGTGTGCCTCAGCGGTGCAGGGCTTGTCTACAACGGCGCAAGCTATGGCGGAGGCATGAAAATAGTTGGTATGCTGCTTATCACTTCTGGTATAATTATGACATCTGGCGCTATTTTAAGCCTTTTCCGGCGAAATATACTTTCTGTTATATCTATGATATGCTCCGGAAGCGGACTTGTGCTGTGTCTTGCCATGCTCTATAAGGTGGTAACTCATGCAGATGCGGCAGGCTGGGCGGATAACTACACAATGGCACCTGTAAGCGATATGTACCAGGTAAGGATACTGCCTGTGATAATACCGGCAGTTCTTGCTGTTATCATTGCCGCAGTACACCTTGCATCAGCATCAAAAAAAGGCTCTGATGCACCTGCACCAAGTATTCTCGGTGACTGAAAATACCCCTGATATGGCAAGGCTGAACCTGCCGTATCAGGGGTATTGTGTTATTTAAATGATATTCAGGGATTTGAGCTGTTTGTAGGAGAGGATCTCCATATGCGCAAGGGTGTTTCGTGCATCACGCATTTTCCGCAGAGTGTCAAGTTCCACCTGATCGACAATGTGACTGTCACGGTTATCCTTGCAGACGTAGAATAGCTGTCCTATTTCAAGGTCTGAGGCTTTCTCTATCCTGTCATTGTTTGAACTGCGTATGGGGAGGAACTGTTCCAGTTTTGTCTCGTATTTCCGTATTATCTCAGCACGGAAGTTTTCCAGCTTCGGGAATATCAGCTTTATCTGCGCCTCCCACACAGCCCTGTGGACTGTCTCAGAAAGGTCGCCTACTTCAATGCCGCTGAGACTATACACCCTTCTGGTGACAGCCTCCGGGTCCATGAGAAGCTCCAGTTTTTCGGAAACCAGCAGTGAAGCCAGTTCCACATGATTATGTGCGATATTGCTTGCGACCTCGGCAAGATACATTTTCTCAGTCCTTCCGCAGGAAAGGTCAGAAAGCAGTGTCAGGCACAGCATCATGCAGTCGTAGTCAGATATGTAGTCTGAATACTTGAATGTAGTTAAATGCTTTGAGGGGATAATGCCCGTACTCTTTACAATGAGGATAAACACGCCGTGTTCTTCATTATCCGGGCAGTTATCAAGGTATTTATTAACGGAGGTTACCCAGTCATTGATCTGATTCTGGGGTATCTCAGTGACGTAGACATACCGCCTGTTCAGCGGAGTATTCCTTTGCTGTGCCAGGTATATCTCCTCGCAGCCATGCTTGGTAGGCCAGTAACGGTCTGACTTTGAGTCCGGGCGAAAGCGCTTTTCAAGGAGTTCGCCGGGGCTTGCACCGTCCTCTGTTGACAGGTCAATAGTTTCAAAGGACTTGCCTTTGCCGGCATCAATGTATTCGCTCAGGTTGCGGGTAAGGGTTTCGATCATTATGTCAGTCCAGGGTGTGTCTGTATCCAGAAGGAGGATAACCGACTTGTTTTCTTCAAGGCAGTCCTGAATATCCTCAAGGAAACGTACAGAATTCACCAGTCTGTTCCACCAGAGTTCGCCGGTCATACTGTAAGCACCTCCTCGAAGTAGTCACCCATGCTCTTTTCAACATTTTCCTGACTGCCGAGAAGTTTGCGGAATCCGTCTGTAGCGAAGCGGAAATGATCGTCCATGATAGTTATAACGTTCAGGTCACGCATTTCGCTGAGAAGTTCTGAAAGCTGTTCCGGCTTCAGTGAGAGAATACGGTTGATATGGTATTCTTCAGCCACCTTAATGATGTCGGCGCTGGTGTAACCCTTTTCATTTGGTTCAGCATAGTAAAGGTAGGCAAGGATAAGGGCAATGATATGGTAGTTGCTTCTGCCTTTTTCCTCTGTGAACAGCGTAGCTTCCAGCTTTTCGTTGACCTTGTCAGTGAAGGCGGTGTCAGCAAGGACTTTTTTGTAGTGGCTCTCTGTCACCATGTAAGGCGGTGAAGAAAGTTCGGCATAGCCGGCATAATCCCCGTTCTTCATAGCTTCCAGCAGCTTCTGACAGTAGAACTGTATCAGACCGGGGTAATTATATGTAGATGCAAGGATATTGTCAATGATATTCTGGGTGAAGTAGAAGCCCAGGTAGGAAAGAATGTTTGTGAGCAGTTTTGTGGCTTCCTCACGGCAGAACTGTTTGACGATAACGTGGCTCATATGTATAAGGTTTGAGTTGCCGTGGGTAAGTTCACGGTTATAGCGGCTCAGGTTATGCAGACCAGCCATGACCAGCTTGAAGCGGTAAGAGGGGAGGCTTTTCAGTGCGGTGATAGGCTGATCTTCTGTATCGCCGCTGGTCTTGATGAAGGTATCGGCTTCGTCAAGCATAAGGAGCAGGTAATTGATGCGAGTTTCCGGGTCATCGTCCATAAGACGGAGCTGTAGATGACCGGCAAGTTCTGTCCAGGTATCGCACTGGCAGGACTCGTCAAGGATACCCTCAATAATGAGCTGTCTGCATACGATACTTGCAGTTTCTGCCGCTGTACGGTCTTTTACCTCAATAAGAACAGCTCTGTCGCCATTGCTGTTTTTGTCGATGTTGTGCTTAGCCATTTTCAGGAGCGCACTTTTGCCGAGCTGACGGCCGCCGTATACCAGGCAGGCACCCTCCGGCGATTCGATAGAGGTAAGTTCAGATTCTCTGCCGGTGAAAAGTTCCGGCGGCATATTCTGCCAGGATTCCTCAACGAATGGCTGATACCAGGCAAATGGCAGAGTAACAGCCATAAGCCGGCGGATAACAGTATTTTCCGCATAGTGTATCGCCAGGTAGTACATGATGATACGGTCGATAACGATAAATGTCTTTGCGAAGGACTTTTCCTCCTTGATCTTTCGTGCAAGACGGCGGCGCTCCTCCAGGTTCATAGAGTAGTCCAGCAGAACAATGGTATGCTTTGCGGAGGTGTTGACAGCCTTGAACTTGTCCATAAGAGAATCGCAGGTATATGTACCGTAAAGGCATATCACACGGAAGCCGTCTGTTTCGCTCTTTGAGCCGAATGCGGGGATATTATGGGGATAGTTCACCTTTCCGGTCTGTTTGCGGCAGAATACATTATAGGCTTCAACGCCGATACTATCGTCCGGCTGAATGGTTTCTATCCTGAAACCGAGCCGGTTCAGGAGGGAGGTAAGCTGTTCGGTATTTGCCGGACCTCCTAACGGCATCCAGTTTTTGAGCAGATTAGCACCGCCCTTGGTTTCCTTGCGGACGTTATTGGTAAGGTGGATAAGAGCCTTTTCCAGGTCTTTTTTGCCGGAGTAATCAAGTATAGCACCGGCAAGACTGCGGCCTGGATTACGGGAAGCACGGAAATTTGTGGCAAACTCGTTGATGAATTCCTCGAAATAGCCACGGGGTTCGCTGGAGTAGTCGGAGATAGCGCCCACATCGCCGCTTATGATGCGGCTGAGTATGAATTCAGCAGAGGAGAAGTTCTGGTCATTGATCTTAGCCTCGATCATCTCTTTGCTGAATACACCGAAGTTTATATCAGGGTCATCAGCCAGTTCATTTAGCTGGCGCATAAGCTGTTCGCCCTTTTTAGCCGCATTGACTGAGATCGAATGGCGTATTGTTTCCAGCAGCCGGACATAGAAGCCGAAGTCGCCGGTGAGTCTGGTAATGCGGCACCATTCCAGAGCGATCGCCATTATCTCGTCCTTTTCGCCGTTGAAATTCAGGAGCGTTCCATAGCTTTCGCAGAGTTTCATTTCCTCGGAGAATTCCTGAAGAATCGTTTCAAACTGGTTCCTTGCCTGTTTCAGACATTCGCCGAACTGGGCAAGGTCCTTATGTTCGGTTATCTGGGAAATGCCCATATCCTCGCCATATTCCCGGATAAGTCTTGCACAGCGGAAGTTGTGCTTGGATTCGACTTCGCTGAGGATCTCCGTCAGGCGTTCGTGAAGTTCCGGGTGTTGGTGTGAGGCATGGCGCTCGATGCGGCAGAGGATATTGAAGTCAGGCATATTGCAGAAGGTGGACTGCATCTCAGGAAGGAAGTTGTCACCCAGCAGCACATCTTCTCCACGGAGAAAGTCAATGAAAAGGTAGCGTCTTTCCTTGCTGTTATAGGTGCCGTTCATTTTTGCGATCAGCTCACAGGCGGCTCTGCGGAGACTTTCAGTGCCCCAGTCAAAGCCATTTTCAGCAAGATGTTCCTCACAGCACCGGACTATGCTGTGCAGTTCAGCCGTTACACGGGGAGCAGTTTCGGTGTACATATCTGCGGCATAGGAATTGCTGTTCACTGTCATATTAGCGGCGGCAGATACCCAGTCGCAGATGCAGGTTATTGCACGAATGGTGGAGAGGAGCAGATTATTGGCACGCTTGCCCACAAGTTTCTGGAACTGTTTTGAAGGCTGGTAGCCTTCCTTAACAACTTGTCCGCTTGCGTCCTTGTACTTCCTGTCAATATAATCCTTCACCCTGATCTTGTCGATATTCTTGGAGGAAACCGGTAAGCCGATGCGGATAAAGTTTTCCTGCATTATCTTTACAACAGTGTCAAAGCCGGATATATCATTCTCAGCGGCAATATTGAGGCATTTACGGAGATCACCCAGACTGTCACCGAAAAGTATCTCTCTTGTGTACCTTAGCTGAACATACTTCTCATAGGCTTTCAGGCGCTTGTCCAGAGCGTTCCGGCACTCATCGGCGGCAGTTACAGCATTGTTGAGGGCGGTACTGTCTGTTTTGTAAGAGGAGAATGAATCCATGCCATAGCCGGTACTTGTACGGAAGAAGATAAGGTCATTGACCAGGGGAAGAAGTGAAGGGTACTGTTCCGGGAACATATCCTCAATGAGAACGGAGAAGTCCTCAATGGTGTAATCCGGGGCAGCCGGGGTATTGAACAGCGAATACAGTGCTGATGCGGCGAACATGGCAGGTGCTGTATCTGGGATAGCATTCTGAGCCTCGTTGTATACGGCGATTATCTCCGTGCTGAGATGTTCAGGTTCAGTAAGGGGACTGTTCAGCGCATAGGATACCAGTTCATTTACAGCCTTGATAGTTTGTCCGACGTATACTTCCTCGCCGGCTTCATTTACCCTGGTTTTGAGGGAGTCAGCGGAAAGCGAAGCCGCACTGCTGAGGTAGGTGAGCAGGCAGTGGATATTATCTGCGCTGAAGCTCATAGCCTTGCTGATAATGTGGGTATCGTCAAGACCGAGTGCATCGAATCCGGCGCTGTCTTTATAGCCGGCATAGGCAGCCAGGAGTGATTCCTCCGGTTCAGGAGCGATCTCCTCCTCATCATCATCGTCCTCGTCCTCAAAGTTATCATCAGGCATATCCTCTGTATCCTGGGTATCAGTTTCGCCGCTGACAGCCTGGATTTTCTGGAGAATTTCATCCTTGCGCTCCTTGGCGGTGCAAAGTTCAGCATACTTCTGAGCATTTTCGTAATCGCCGATCTGGAAATATGAATCGGCAAGGATATAGTAGATAGTGGTATCTCTGGTCGAGTACTTATTTGTTATCTTGTACTGCTTGACGATCTTCAGCCAGTCAAGGAGTTCACTGACAGCAGACTGGTGATTGTCAAGGTTACGGTAGCACATGGCTTTTATGTAGGTATATTGAAGTATCCTGTTATACTCATCAGGTGCGCACAGATCAATAAGTGCGCTGACAGTCATCAGAGTGTTCTCAAAGTCATTGACCTTATAATAGTAGTTATAGAGTGCCTCAAGGGTCTTGTGATTCAATTCCACTTCAGAAGCGTACTTATCTACCAGTTCGCTGAGTTCAGACAGGTATTCCTGGTTATTCTGCTCCTTGATGAGGGATAAGTAGCATATGATTATACGGTAGAAAGCGTTATTGCGGTCAGGACCGTCAAGGTTCTGCTTATACACATTTATAGCCTTTAGGTAATTCTTATTGGAGTAATACAGGTTAGCGGCATTTATGGATGTATCTTCTTCGACAGCTTTCTTATATCCCCTGTATATTTCAACAGCCTCATACTTGCTGAAATTCTTTTTCAGCATGAAGTTTACAGGGATAGGCTCGAAGTCCTTTGATGTCAGTTTTTTAAGCTGATTGCGGAGCGATACATCTTCAACGGCGGTTATCTCAAATCCGTACTGACTGCCGTCAAAAGCGGTGATCTTGCCGCTTCCTTCAAAGATATTATAGGAAACCAACTGACCGATATGTGCAGTAGTTGTATCAGGAACGCCGTCATTATTTTTGGTAATATGCTTAGGCAGCTTTTTCAGGTACTTGTTTATCATTCCTGTGATCGCATTGACAGCGTAGTGGGATTTTAGCTTAGTAAGGAGAGCGTTTGTATTATTAAGCTCGGCTTTATTTTTGATATAGATCTCGCCCAGTGATGCTATGATGTTTCTGATTATTTTTTCTGTTTCAGGAAATGCATTCTTTAATGCATACTCAATACCGCCTGTATCTGATGCGGCGACAGTGGATTTCCTGAGTACTTCAGCGGCTTCTTCAGCGTGCTGAAGATCTTTGCCGGTAAGGTACATTGCAGAAAATGAAGCCGCAAGCCTGTACAGTTCCTTGTCATTTGTTTCTTTAGTGGCGTTGAAAGCAGTACAGTAAGCGTATCTGTAGTTTCCGGCATAGAAGAATGAGTTGACAGCATCTTTGACATCGCCGGAAGACAACTGCATAATACCAAGCAGCAGATTGACTCCGGGGCTGAATTCCCAGTGCTTTTCGTAGATAATGTCGAGTATCATATTTATGGCTTCTGTGCGTTTGTCAGTATCATGGCTTGTAATAAAGCACTGATACTTGGCGAAAGCCTGGTTAAGTTCCTTTTTCTCATCTGGCTCCAGAGTCTTGAATACCTGGGAAACAGAATCCTTATCCCAGGAGACTTCCATTATCTCCGGCGCATGGGCTGGAGAGAGAATATCAGCAGTTACAGGGAGTGTTGACTCGTCCATCAGGCTTATCTGGTCATATCTCAATGTTGCAAGG
>CAMOEP010000099.1 GCA_946612185.1 uncultured Ruminococcus sp. | reverse complement strand
CCGCATCTCATGCACTTGCGCACATTCACACCGCTGGAACGGATTATCTGTTCCTGTAGATTCTTATTCATCAGTACCCTCCTTTAAGCCCAATGCCTGAGCAAGCAGTTCTGTGAAGTAGTAAACGGGAAGCTCTGAGCCAGAGTTCTTCTTCAGGTTGTAAAGGCACAGAGGACAGGCAGTGATGATCATATCAGCGCCGGCTTCAGCAGCACAGTTCATAACAGCGCCGCTTCTCTTAGCAGCCTGAGACTTGTCCTCCATAGTGATATAACCGCCGCAGCACTCATTTCTCTGGGAATAGATAACGGGAGTACCGCCGATAGCCTTGATGAAGTCCTCCATAATGGTAGGATTCTCAGGGTCATCCATAGCAAGGGCCTTGCTGGGACGCAGGAGCAGGCAGCCGTAGTAAGCTGCGATCTTCTTGCCCTTGAAGGGGTTTACTACCTTGGCTTTCAGGTTATCGAAGCCAACAACGTCACGGAGAAGTTCAAGGTAATGATATACAGTAGTTTCGCCGGTGTAAGCCTCAGGCAGTTTCAGGTAATTATTTACCTTCATAGCCATATTCTCGTCACGGGCGATATCGTAGTTAGTCTGCTTTATAACGTTGTGGCAGGCGGAACAGACGGTTACCAGCGCTCTGCCCTGCTCTTTAGCGGCATTGAGAGTTCTTACCGCTGAAAGCTTGGTTGCTATCTCGTCCCTGGCTGTTGTATACGCACCGCCGCAGCACTGCCAGTCAGCAGGCTCTTCAAGAGCGATACCAAGAGCCTCCGCCGAGGATCTTGCATAAGCGTCAAGATCCTTAGCCTTGGTTCTCAGCGTACAGCCGGGATAGTATGTGAAAGTTTCCATATGTACGCTTCCTTTCGTGAATATAAGTTATACCATTTCCTCTGGGTGGAAAACCTCGTCAAAGCGTTCAGCCGTAAGGAATCCGAGTTCCACGCAGGCTTCCTTGAGGGAAATATTGTCCTTGAATGCCTTCTTAGCGGTCTTAGCGGCATTCTCATAACCGATATAAGGATTGAGGGCAGTAACCAGCATAAGAGAATTATAGAGATTGTGGTGCATTTTCTCCTTGTTAGCCTTTATGCCGACTGCACAGTTCTTGTTGAATGAGAGGATAGACTCAGCAAGGAGTCTTGCGCTCTGGAGGAAGTTGTAAGCACAAACGGGCATGAATACATTCAGCTCGAAGTTACCCTGAGAAGCAGCCATACCAACAGCAACATCGTTGCCCATTACCTGAACAGCGACCATAGTTACCTGCTCACACTGAGTAGGATTTACCTTGCCAGGCATGATAGAAGAACCAGGCTCATTCTCAGGAATGAATATCTCACCCAGACCGTCACGAGGGCCGGATGCCAGCCATCTTACGTCGTTTGCGATCTTCATCATATCAGCAGCCAGAGCCTTGAGAGCGCCGTGAGCGAATACGATCTCGTCCTTAGAGGTAAGTGAGTGGAACTTGTTAGGTGAAGTGATGAAGTCCTTGCCTGTAAGCTGGCTGATAGCCTCAGCAGCCTTTTCAGCAAAACCAGCAGGAGCATTAAGACCGGTGCCGACTGCTGTACCGCCCAGAGCGAGTTCCTTGAGTTCCTTGCAGGCGGTGAGGATCATCTTCTTGTCCTTTTCAAGTGAAGCACGCCATCCGCTGATCTCCTGAGAGAACTTGATAGGAGTAGCGTCCTGGAGATGAGTTCTTCCACTCTTAACAATGCCCTCGTTTTCTTCTTCAAGGCGCTTGAATGTAGCGATAAGGGTATCAACAGCGGGAATGACCTTATCCTCAAGAGCGATAACTGCGGCGATATGCATAGCAGTAGGGAAAGTATCGTTTGAGGACTGGCTCATATTGATATCGTCGTTGGGGTGGAGCAGTTTGCTTCCTGCGATCTCATTGCCACGGTTAGCAATGACCTCGTTTGCATTCATATTGGACTGAGTGCCGCTTCCTGTCTGCCATACAACAAGTGGGAAATGGTCATTGAGGCTTCCGCTGATGACCTCGTCGCAAGCCTGTGAGATAGCGCTGAGCTTCTCGTCGGTCATTCTTTCCGGCTTAACATCGTGGTTAGTGATAGCAGCAGCCTTTTTAAGTATGCCGAAAGCGTGAGTGATCTCTCTTGGCATAGTCTCGATGCCTACACCGATGAGGAAGTTCTCATGGCTGCGTTCTGTCTGTGCAGCCCAGTACTTGTCGGCAGGTACTTTTACCTCGCCCATAGAATCGTGTTCAATACGGTAATCCATTTTTTGAATCTCTCCCTGGAAATATATTCGTCACAGCAATGCCGTAACATCTTAACAATATAAGTATAACAGCTTTTCGCAAAAAATTGAAATACTTATTCAATATACGGATATTCTAATATTGATATATTATTAACAATGTTAGGCAGTCAAAAACGTAGACTATCTCCCGTTTCAATTTACAACATATTTATTTTGATATCTGTGAATTCTGCAAATCAGCCTTGGCAAAGGGGTGAAAAACCGCCTGAATGGACTATTTTTCCGCTATATCAGGAAATGTTATCCAATGTTAAGAAAATATGGTAATATATGCAAGCAATAAAATATTCCGATTCAGAATCGTAAAATATAGATTTTTATATAAAGCTAAGGCTGATTGACAAAAAATTCACATTTTTTATTTTTCGTTGATAGAGTTAAGGCAGTAGGATAAAGTTGTGAGACTGTCGCCCAGGTGAACGTTCTCCACCACCACATCCTTATGGCTAAGGCGCAGGTCATAGTGAGAGAAGTTCCAGAAAGCCAGCACGCCAAGACTCAGGAGTCTTTCAGCAGTTTCCTCCGCCTGATTCCTTGGTATACAGAGTATAGCCGCACCTGGCTTCTTTTCGCTGCAAAATTCATCCAGTTCACTAATATCCATAACCGGCAGATCACCCACTCTTGTACCGATGATATCCGGATTCTTGTCGAATATTCCGATAAGGTCGAAACCTCTGTTGTGGAAGTCGATATGTGCAGCCAGAGCCTTGCCCAGGTTGCCAGCGCCCACAAGTATCATAGGAGTCTGCTTGTCAAGTCCTAATATCCTTCCGATCTCGCCCTTCAGCTCGGTAACATTATAGCCGTAGCCCTGCTGACCGAATTCACCGAAGCAGTTGAAATCCTGCCTGATCTGTGAAGCGGTAAGTCCCATTTTCTCAGCCAGTTCACGGGAGGATATCCTGATGTATCCATTGTTTTCAAGTTCGCCCAGGAATCTGTAGTACCTTGGCAGTCTGCGTATAACAGAATTTGATATTGCGTTTTTAGACATTGTTTATGCCTCTCAATCTTTTCGGGCTTTCGCCGCATTATATGGCGTATCACAGCCATAAACGGGCAAGTTGCAGGGGACGGACAAGTTCCCTGCTGATGCCTTTATTTCAAGCTTACATAAGCTTTTCGAGTCTTGCTTTGATCTCCTCAAGGAAAGTTTTAGAATCGACCTTCTTCTTATTCTCCAGCTTTGAGATAAGGAACAGGTCACCGGTCATAACACCTTCCTCGATAGTGCTGATAGTAGCCTTTTCCAGCTTGTCAGCAAACTCGCACAGCTCAGGAGTGCCGTCCAGTTCGCCTCTCTTGCGCAGAGCGCCGCTCCATGCGAAGATAGTGGCAACTGAGTTTGTGGAAGTCTCCTCACCCTTGAGGTACTTGTAGTAGTGGCGCTGAACAGTGCCGTGAGCAGCTTCGTACTCGTAGATTCCGTCGGGGGAAACCAGTACAGAAGTCATCATAGCAAGGCTTCCGTAAGCGGTAGATACCATATCTGACATAACGTCGCCATCGTAGTTCTTGCAAGCCCAGATGTAGCCGCCGTTTGAGCGGATAACTCTTGCTACAGCGTCATCGATAAGTGTGTAGAAGTACTCAATGCCAGCAGCTTCGTACTTTTCCTTATACTCGTTGTCGTAGATCTCCTGGAAAATGTCCTTGAAGCGGTGGTCATACTTCTTTGAGATAGTATCCTTGGAAGCGAACCAAACGTCCTGCTTCAGGTCAAGACCGTAGTTCAGGCAAGCTCTTGCAAATCCGGCGATAGAAGCGTCCAGATTATGAAGTCCCTGAATGATACCGTCGCACTTGGTAAAATCGTGGATAAGCTCCCTTGTCTCGTTGCCGTCCTTGTCGGTAACGACCAGCTCAGCCTTGCTGCCCTGAGCCACACGCATCTCTGTATTCTTATAAACGTCGCCATAAGCGTGACGAGCGATAGTGATAGGCTTAGTCCATGTGGGGATATAAGGCTCAATGCCCTTAACGATGATAGGGGTTCTGAAAACAGTACCGTCGAGAGCGGCACGGATAGTACCGTTAGGTGACTTCCACATCTGAGACAGGTTGTACTCAGGCATTCTTGCAGCGTTAGGAGTGATAGTAGCGCACTTTACAGCAACGCCGTACTTCTTTGTAGCCTCAGCAGAATCGAGAGTTACCTGATCTTTTGTCTCCTCACGGTGCTTCAGACCCAGGTCATAGTACTCAGTATTCAGGTCAACATATGGTTCCAGGAGTATCTCTTTGATCCAAGCCCAGAGGATCCTGGTCATTTCGTCGCCGTCCATCTCAACGAGAGGTGTTTTCATAGTGATCTTTGCCATTGGTTTATACCTCCATAAAATATTTAACGTTCGCAGTTACTGATTATCCAGCCAAACTGCGATCAAACCTATAACGAATACAGACGCAGCAATCAGGAGATTCCTGATAAAAGCGTGCTTGAAGGCGATCTTGTCGATCTCCACATTTTTTAAAGTGCCGATAAGGAGTGCGCCTATAACGCCGAAAATGATGTATGCGATACCGGTGAACTCAAACATTCTGCAAAGAGCCAGACCCACAATGAACCCCACAGCTTGCGGGGCAAGTATTGTCATAAGTCCATAATCAGTGCGTTTGCGAGGGTTATTGCGGTATCTTGGGTGTTCATCATCATAACGCTGCTGAGCAGTATCCATATCGTCAATAATGTCCTTGAAATAGTCCTTGATATTCATAGTAATTTACCCCATAATATTCACACATTTTCCAATATTGTAAATGTAACCGGAATAGCAATCAGGATCATCTCAAACAGCATCATGCACCATTTCTCGATGATCTCAGCCTGAGCCTGAGCCTGATCGTCGGGCAGACCTTTTTTAAGGTAATGCTTTTTTAGTTTCCGGAACAGCAGATCTCCGCACACAAATGCACCAGCGATCGCTGCAATTATGGCAAGCGACAGCACGATCGCACCTGCATCACCGAAAGCATCAATGAAAATGAATACGGGCACGACTGTAAACAACGGAAATATAAAGCAAAGTATGAACGAAAAGCAGAAACCAGGCGTGTACCGCCAGAAGTTAAGGTTTTTCAGTTTCATCTGCCTCTCCCCTATCCTATTGCCGGACTTGTCCGTCCGGGTCAGTATTCAAGCGGCTCAGCAGTTTTGCCGCAGTTTACTCAGAATGGCTCGTTATCCACATAAATGCAAGCGGTGTCAGCAGAAGAAGCAGGTTAAAGGAAATAAATATTACTATTTCGAGTATCTGTCCCTTTTTCTTAGCCTTAGACATACTGCCGTGCTTTTTGTGCAGCAGCTTGACTGTCCAGTCATGTAGTCTTTTGCCCACTGACATAAAAGCAGCAATACCCGCAAGTACAGCCACGATCAGAACGACTCTGCCGGTATTAGTATTCAAAAAATCCAGCGGAACACCACTCAAAAGCAAAACCAGCATAAGTATAATCGCCAGCATATATCCGTATAAGCAACCCGGATAATACCTTCCGACACCTTTTAATGTGTGTTTCATAAAACCCCTTGTCAGTAAGCCTGACAGCGCCCATATCATTACCGCAGAAGCGGAATGACCATTCCGGCGAAAAGTGCCGCAAGCAGGATCGCAACGATAATGTCAGCGCACCGCTGCAAGCCCTTCCAGCTTCCGGAACGGATATGTTTATATGTATTAAGTCCCCAGCAAATGAGCAGGAGCAGTATGAGGAATACAAGAAAACTGACTGCACCCTTCATACCGCCTCACTCCTTTCGCAATTACTTCATTGACTCTCTTGTGAAGTCAAGCAGACCGCCAGCGAGCATGATGTCCTTGGTTCTGCCTGAAAGTTCGCAGAGAACAGGGATCTCAGCGCCGGTTGTCTTATTGAGAACAGTCAGCTCAGACTTGCCCTCCTCTACAGCCTTTCTTACGTCCCTCAGAACAAGGTCATCGCCCTGGCTGATCTTGTCATAGTCTGCCTCGTTAACGAATGTAAGGGGCAGGATACCTGCGTTGATAAGGTTAGCACGGTGGATTCTTGCGAATGACTTAACCAGTACAGCCTTTACGCCCAGGTAAAGCGGTGCAAGTGCAGCGTGTTCTCTTGAAGAACCCTGACCGTAGTTTGAACCGCCGACGATAATGCTCTTGCCCAGGCTCTCCGCTCTCTTGGGGAAGCTTTCGTCACAGACAGCAAAACAGAACTGTGAGATCTTCGGAATATTTGAACGCAGCGGCAGGATCTTAGCACCAGCAGGCATGATGTGGTCTGTAGTGATATTGTCGCCCACCTTCAGTGAAACAGGTGCGTCGATAGTCTCCAGCAGAGGAGAAGTCTCAGGATAAGGCTTGATGTTAGGCCCTCTGAGTATCTCAACGCTGTCCATTTCCTCAGCAGGAACAGGAGGTACTATCATGTTATCATTGATAGTGAATTCCTCAGGCAGCTTGAAATCAGGCATTTCGCCAAGCTCTCTGGGGTCTGTCAGGTAGCCTGTGATAGCTGAAACGGCAGCCATTTCAGGAGATACCAGATAGATCTGACCGTCCTTAGTACCAGAGCGTCCCTCGAAGTTTCTGTTGAAGGTACGCAGTGAGATACCCTTTGAGTTAGGTGACTGTCCCATACCGATGCAGGGGCCGCAGGCACTCTCCAGGATTCTTGCTCCAGCTTCGATCAGGATAGACAGTGCGCCGTTCTGAGCGAGCATATTGAGAACCTGCTTTGAACCGGGAGCGATAGCCAGTGAAACGTCAGGGTTAACAGTCTTGCCCTTGAGGATATGAGCTACTTTCAGCATATCCAGCAGAGAGGAGTTAGTGCATGAACCGATGCAGACCTGGTCAACCTTCAGCTTGCCGATCTCCTCAACGCTCTTAACGTTGTCAGGTGAATGAGGGCAGGCAGCAAGGGGAACCAGCTCGCTCAGGTTGATATTCAGTTCCTCGTCATAAACAGCGTCCTCGTCAGCAGCCAGAGGAGTCCATACTTCCTCACGCTTCTGAGCCTTGAGGAACTGCTTTGTGATCTCGTCAGAGGGGAAGATAGATGTGGTAGCACCCAGCTCAGCACCCATGTTAGTGATCGTAGCACGCTCAGGAACAGACAGTGTCTTAACGCCCTCGCCAACGTACTCAATGACCTTGCCTACGCCGCCCTTGACGGACATTCTGCGCAGTACTTCAAGGATAACGTCCTTAGCGGAAACCCAGGGACGCAGCTTGCCTGTAAGGTTTACCTTAAC
>CAMOEP010000098.1 GCA_946612185.1 uncultured Ruminococcus sp. | reverse complement strand
TACGGATCTGCACCTCGAAGGGGATTCCCTCCTTGCCGAGAACGGTGGTGTGGAGCGACTGATAGTTATTGGACTTAGGGGTTGAGATGTAGTCCTTGAAGCGGTTGGGCAGTGGACGGAACATATCATGGATAAGGCAGAGAACGTTGTATACCTCATTGACAGTGGAGACAATGATGCGGACAGCGTACTTGTCGTAGATCTCGTCGAAGTCCTTGTGCTGCATATACAGTTTCTTGTAGATGCTGTAGACGGACTTTACTCTGCCTGAGATTACAGGCGGCTCTTTGAAGTCAGCCTCCTTGAAACGGGCAGCGATGCGGGCTTTGATAGTCTCGATGAACTCCTCACGCTCAGCTTTTCTGCCCTCCAGGAGCATTTCGATGTCGTGGTAGGCGAATGGGTCGAGGTAGTGGAAGGAAAGGTCTTCCAGTTCCTCCTTGATAGCCCTCATGCCCAGGCGGTGGGCGATAGGAGCGTATATAGTCATAGTCTCCGTGGCAGTTTTGCGCTGTTTTTCCAGGGGACGGTATTTCAGGGTACGCATATTATGCAGGCGGTCAGCGAGTTTGATTATCATAACTCTTATGTCCTGAGACATAGCAATGAGGATCTTGCGAATATTCTCAGCCTGCTGTTCCTCTTTGGAGGAAGTGGGGATCTTACCCAGTTTTGTAACGCCGTCCACCAGCATAGCCACGTCCTGACCGAAGCGCTTTTTCAGGTCGTCCAGGGTAGCGGGAGTGTCCTCAACAACGTCGTGGAGGAGGGCAGCGCAGATAGTATCGGTATCCATACCCAGTTCCAGGAGGATATAAGCTACTGCAAGGGGGTGGATAATGTAGTCCTGACCAGAGGAACGCTTCTGACCCTCATGGGCTTTAGCAGCGAACTCATAAGCAGAGATTATCTTACTCAGGTCGTACTGGCGATCCTCTTTGAGGATCTTCTGGATTATCATACCAATTGTGAAATTGTCGTCATAGTCGGGAATCTGGCTCAGGAGAGCCTTAGTTATCTCGGCGCTGTCAGCGTCGGGCTTCGGAAGCGGAAGCTGGTTCATTTCCTTTTTGCTATCGTTACTCATAATGATCCTCCCCTTTTAGATATGGTCGATGCGTGGTTACAGATGTGTGTGCATCAGGTATTGCTACCTTGAACTTCCCGGCAGATGACTTCTGAGCCTTGCGAGAACAGGAGCGCTTTCCAGTGCAGACTTAGGGCTGTTCTCGACCCTTGCTATCCTGGAGCTGCCGGAAGAAATAGTTATGTGACCCAGTTCACGCAAAGCCTGCGCTGCCACTGAGAACCGGCAGTAATTGAAGCTGCGGTCAGCCATAGCGCAGTACAGAGCGTCGGAGTTGATGCCTCCGGAGGGTATGGACTTGTACAGCCGCACCACGTCCTGACGGTCAGGCAGCATGGTAGGGTAGTAGTTTCCCGGAAGCTTCTCGTTACGGCAAAAACATTCATAAGCCGCTTTTGCCGCAAAATACCGTCCCTGATCGAAACCGTGGGGACGAATATCCTTTATGTAGAATTTAGGCTGAGGTGTCTGGGGGGCGCTGCTGCTTTTCCAGGCGAAGTCCTCGATGCCAAGGGTCACGATAAGGTCGCAGAATCGGGAAAGACCCGTGGGCAGTTCCTCCGGAGAGGTGTGCCACATGACTGCGGAAGTAGTGATATTGCCGTATTTCAGGCGAATTCTTGAATGAACGCCGCCGCTCATGCCGTCAACGGAAAGGATCTCAGCGTTTTCCAGGTAGAAAAGCGGTTCTTCGTTGCCCTGACCGAAAGGCGCAAGAAGCTGAAGGTCACGGATATTATCAACGGTAATTTCACCGGGTGCAGGTGCGTAGTCAGCGGAAATAGTGAACCGTGGCATTGCGGGGTGATTTTTTGCGGCATATTCCTCAAGAAGATGGCGGAAACTGTCGGTGCAGCCGGGTTTTATGGTGAAGCCGCCGGCACCGGGGTGACCACCGAATTTTTCCAGAGCATCGCTGGCGTAGGTAAGTGCGCCAAACACGGAAAATTCGCCAAAAGCACGGGCAGAACCACGAACCTCGCCGCCGTCCTCAGACGCAAGGAAAACCGGCTTGCCGAATTGCTCCTCGATCTTTGAAGCCACGATGCCGATAACGCCGTGATGCCAACCGCTGCCGCAGATGAAAATGACCCTGCCCTGAACAAGTCCGGGGTCGCTGTCGATCATATCGTAAATACTTGCAAGAATGTCCGATTCGGTGGACTTTCTCCTGGTATTCAGGTCATTTAGCTGACGGGCAAGCTGCTGACATTCCTCCATATCCTCGCTGAGGAAAAGCCGCAGGGCGAGGGTAGGTGATCCGGCACGCCCGGAAGCGTTGATGCGAGGACCAAGCACGAATCCCAGCGTGAACGAGTCTGCCGGTTTGCCCTCCGCACCGCTTACAGCTTTCAGGGCGATAAGGGCAGGTCGGTCGGTATTTGTGATTCGTTCCAGACCAAGTGACACGATATAGCGGTTTTCGCCGGTGAGACTTACTACGTCCGCAACCGTAGCGATAGCCGCCAGATCGGAGTACTGTTCAAGGGCAAGGGTGTAGTCGCCGCCGTCCATAGCTGCCACAAGCTTCAGCGCCACAACAGCGCCGCAAGCGTACTTAAACGGCGACATATCGTCCTTCTGGTGAGGATCGACCACAGCTTCCGCACGGGGGATAGTCTCACCCGGCTGGTGGTGGTCAGTGATGACGAGGCGCATACCACGTTCGTAGATATGATCAGCCTCGCTGACTGCCGAAATGCCGTTGTCTACGGTGATAATAAGCTGAACTCCCTCGTCAGCCAGCTTGTCGATAGCTGCATTATTCAGACCGTAGCCCTCAGAGCGTTCCGGGATATAATACATCACGTCAGCGCCGGCTTCCAGCAGGAAGCTATATAATATAGTAGTCGCCATAATGCCGTCGCAGTCGAAGTCGCCGTACACGCAGATCTTCTCGCAGCTATCCACGGCAGCGTTGAGGATATCCGCCGCCGCCGCCATATCTTTAATAAGGAAGGGGTCGCTGAGAGAACTGGTATTCAGGTTGTTGACGGCATCTTCCGGCGAAGTATAGCCCTTTGCAGCCAGCGCAGCCGCTGCCAGGGGAGTGATCTGCAAGCCACTCATCAGCCGTGAGACAGTTTTTTTATCGGGAGAATTCACGTTCCAGTTATTCATCAGCACAACTCCTATACAAATAATTATTCTCTTTAATTATACAATTTCCAAATGGGAATTTCAATAGTACAGAAAAAAATCGGCAGATTGACCTAAAAGGTTGAGAAATATTTGATACTGCTTTATACTCTGAGTTTAACGGTATGAAAAAGGACAGCCGCTAAGACTGTCCATAATGCGCTATATTCCGGCGATTTCCCGGACTATTTGCGATGCGATCATAAGACCGGCAGCCGGAGGGACGAATGCGGTCGAGCCGGGGACGCTTCGGCGGTGAGGAGCGTTTTCATCTGCGGAATTTTCTGCGCAGGGCAGGGGGAGTTCCGATGAGCAAAGCACTTTAAGCGACTTGATATTGCGCTTTTTCAGTTCACGGCGCATAACTCTCGCCAAAGGACAGCCGCTTGTTTTATAAATATCGGTGATTTTCAGCGCAAACGGGTCAAGTTTATTTCCGGTGCCCATTGAACTGATTATCGGCACTCCCAGTGCATTGCATTGCTCAATAATGGCTATTTTTCCGGAAACCGTGTCGATTGCGTCCACAACGTAGTCAAATTCCCGGAAATCAATTTCCCCGATATTTTCCGGCAGGACGAACATAGCGTGCTTTGTGACTTTGCACTCCGGGTCGATATCGTGGATACGTTCCTCGCAAACGTCCACTTTAAGCCGTCCGACGGTGCTGTGCAGGGCGATTATCTGCCGGTTAAGGTTAGAGAGGGCGACGGTATCGTTATCGAAGATGTCCAGAGCGCCGACACCGGAGCGAGCGAGTGCTTCCACAACATATCCACCCACTCCGCCGACTCCGAAAACCGCAACTCTTGCGCTGCTGAGCCGTTCCAGAGCGCTCAGACCGATAAGTCTCTGCAAACGGGAATACTGTTCTTTCATAATGACCTCCTGGGTAAAAGAAAAACTCCGCATTGTCTGCGGAGTTCTTAAAATGATTGGAGCTGATGATCGGACTTGAACCGACGACCTACGCCTTACCAAGGCGTTGCGCTACCGACTGTGCCACATCAGCGCCCCTCAACGAAATATATTCTACCACAGCTTTTGAAAAAAGTCAATACCTTTTCTATATATTTTTTTATTTTAACAAAACATTTTTTGCTTGACAATATTCCTGTAATATGTTATCATAGAGAAAACAGCAGTATCAGGCGGTTTTTTGCCTGTACTCACCTAAATGCGTTGAACGATGACAAACTGAGTATTACCTGATTCAGAGAGCTTCCGGCTGGTGTGAGGGGGCGAAGGCGCTCAGAACTTACCGTCGGGAGCGGCTTCGCTGAACTTTAGTAGGCGGGGACGGGTCTGCCCGTTATAGCTTTTGAGGTTCGGTTTACCGGACGAACTGAGGTGGTACCGTGATTTTATTCACCCTCGGATGCTTTAAGGCATTCGGGGGTTTTTCATTTGTGGACTACTTATAAATAGGGGGAGAGGTATGAAATACGATCAGCGAGGGGTCATGGAAATAGGGCAGGAGCAGTTCCAATTGGACGACTGCCCGAACACAAGGCTGTATTTATTCGACAGCGACGAGTTCGAGGGTGAGATAACCATCGGCTTCGACGCATGGTTCAAAAACGGAGTGTATGCCGGAGAAACGGTTTCGCCGTCAATAGCTGTGAACGAGCATGAAACGCACAAATCGTCCCCGGAGGAACTTGTGGGAATGACATTTGCGGTCAGCGACAGAAAGGAAGCTATTGAGCGTGAGGACATGATGTATATTTTTGAGCATGAGCCTATCCTCAGCTACAGTTTCACCGTCCTGGCAATCGAAAACGGGCAGATACACATTAAAATAAGCGGAACAGCCGTTACTGACGGTTACTCAAGACCTTGCGTAACAGAGCCGTTTTCCGCTGACATCTGGCTTGATATCGTATGAATCTGGAAAAACTGAAATATTCCGAGGAAAATGGCTTTGAACGTGCGGAGGACATGGTATCCGATGTCAAGAAACGCTACAAAAAGTTTGAGGCTTTGGACAATATTGCTCGTGCGGTATTTATGGGTGCATTTGCTGTTGCCGGAGTATTTTTCTTTGATGAAGTGGCGACAGACCTGTTTCTTAAAATTGTCTATATCTGTTTCATTATTGTAGCTGCTGCTTGCAGTGCTATTTTCTTTAGTTCATTTATCTCCTGTTTTACGGCATTTCCTATGCACAGATTCTTGAAGGATACAAGCCTTGACACCGGGAAACTTAACGAAAGCTACTGCACAAGCGGAGTTCTTAGCAATGATAAATGCGGCATAAGCGTTGGCGGAGATTACCTGATAGTGTTCAAGTCTTTGCACTTTATTGCTGTGCCGGTCAGCGACATTGCCTATGCTATAAAACTTGACAGAACGAGCCGTGGACATAGCTTTTCCGGCAGTTCCCACAAGGCAGAGTTCCTGCACTCTGTCGCAGTATATACCCGCACAAATGGCGTAAAGTCGCCAATCGAGGCACTTCTTACGGAACATCAGTGCGAACTGGTCTGCGAGGAACTTATCCGGAAAGGTATCGAAGTTCGGCGGATAAGCTGACGAAATTGACAAAACGAAAGGTTGTGATAGATGTGAACTTGTATGACGAGTTTGCGATTTATGCAGGATAATCCTCATGAAAAGCCGGAGAAACCCGCATATCGGGTCGAAGAAAGCCTTTATTATTTCGCTGATACTTTCGCCGCTGGTTTCGTTAGCCCTGATATTCCTGACTGACGACCCGGCGTACCACCTGGCTGGGATCATTTTGACACCGGCGATGGTAGGGTTTTCGTTTTACGCCTGGAAGCGTGAGCAGAAGGCTGACCGGAAAGCCACTGAGGATATGCCGGAAATGGTCAGCGGAAGGAAGTTCGACAGCGCAGAATGGCGTGAGGGATACTTAAAATTTAAGTTGAGCGGCGATGCTTTAAGTCCTGTCCGTGGTGATATGGCAAAGGACATAAAGCGGCGGTTCATTAATAAATCAAACCTGGGAAGTGTTGCTATCGGGCTGTTTTTACTGCTGGCGAGTCCTTGCATAGTTACCGTGGATAACCCGGTCTACGCAGTTATGGGCGTTATTATCGGTGCAGTTTTCCTGTGGTTATCAGTCCCCAGACTGCTTGCGTTCCCGGCAAGAAAGTGGCTTAAAACCCTCGGAAACGAACGAGCTGCTATAGAGGAATCCTACACCAGGGGCGAAGTTGCTGCATTTGATCTGAACTTCCTGAACATCGGAAAATGGGGCATTGTCGCCTGCGACGGCAAAAGCGTCCGGTCGTTCCCCTGGGAGCAGATAAGCGATATTCAGCGGAAGATCGTCCGGGTCAAGAAGTATGACCATGAAATGTATGACGGCGAGGAGTACCAGTACTTTCTGGTAATCACGCCGGTTCGCCCGATGCAGCCCTTTCAGGTGGAACTGGGCGACTTCCGCTCGCAAATGATACTTGAGGAGTACCAGAGAATGACCGGGAATAATATCCAGCAGACCATTGATACTCGCAAAACATATTCCAATACCTAAAATTATAATTAACATAAAGGAGTAAATTTTATGACAGTTTTTGAAGAACTCAAAAGACGTGGACTTCTCGCTCAGCTTACTGACGAGAAGGAGATCGAGGAACTTATCAATGCCGGAAAGGCTACATTCTACATCGGCTTCGACCCCACCGCAGACTGCCTGCACGTTGGTCACTTCATGGCACTTTGTCTGATGAAGCGCCTCCAGATGGCAGGAAACAAGCCTATCGTCCTCATCGGCGGAGGTACAGCAATGATCGGTGACCCCTCCGGAAAGACCGATATGCGCAAGATGATGACAAAGGAAACTATCCAGCACAACGTTGACTGCTTCAAGAAGCAGATGAGCCGTTTCATTGACTTCTCCGAGGACAAGGCTATCATCGTAAACAACGCTGACTGGCTCATGAACCTGAATTACATCGAGCTTCTCCGTGACGTTGGCGCACATTTCAGCGTAAACCGTATGCTCTCACACGAGTGCTACAAGCAGAGAATGGAGAGAGGCTTGACTTTCCTGGAATTCAACTACATGATAATGCAGAGTTACGACTTCCTGGAACTGTTCCAGAAGTACGGCTGTAATATGCAGTTCGGCGGCGACGATCAGTGGGCAAATATGCTTGGTGGTACAGAGCTTATCCGCCGCAAGCTGGGCAAGGACGCTTACGCAATGACCATCACTCTGCTTCTCAACTCCGAGGGCAAGAAGATGGGCAAGACCGAGAAGGGTGCTGTATGGCTTGATGCTGAAAAGACCACTCCCTACGAGTTCTTCCAGTACTGGAGAAATGTTGCTGATGCAGACGTTATCAAGTGCCTGAAGATGCTTACTTTCGTTCCTGTTGAGCAGATCGAGGAAA
>CAMOEP010000097.1 GCA_946612185.1 uncultured Ruminococcus sp. | reverse complement strand
GAAAATACTTCCGCTTCAACTCCGATACTGGTATGTATGAATCCTGGCATCAGCTCAACAGCATCGGCAAGCTGATGACTGTTAATACCGACGGTACACTCAATGCACACATCCAGTCCGATCCATTTAATTGCGATGACTATGTTTACTCCTGGGGCGAGGGCGGTGTTATCTACGAAAAGCAGCATAAAAAACTGTATATGAGCGGCGCTGATGCCTTCTACGATGTTTACTCAGTGGAAGGCGGCACGGAGACTCTCGTTTCCCACGAAAAAGCTATACTTGACAGCGACGGAAATCTTATCGGCACAGAACCTGTCCCCACTGAGACTACCGTTCAGGAGGAAACTGCTGCCGCAACCGAAGAAGAATCAGCAGCAGAGGAGGAATAATTATCAGCGGCTACAGTGCTTTTGCACGTTATTACGACGATCTTACCGCCAATATCGACTACCGGAAACGTGGCGAGTACTTCCACAAGATCATTGAGCGCTACAGCAGGACGGATAACAATATCCTCCTTGACCTTGCCTGCGGTACTGGCAGTATATCCGAGGTCATGTGCGGTCTGGGGTACGATGTGGTGGGTGTTGACAACTCAGAGGAGATGCTGGACATAGCTATCGGAAAAAAGTTCGACAAGGGGCTTGATATACAGTACCTTTGCCAGGATATGCGCCAGATAGATATGTTCGGCACTATCGGCGCTGCGGTATGCGCCCTTGACAGTATCAACCACCTTTCGTCACTCCTGGACGTGAAGAAGGTTTTCCGTGGAGTGTCCTTTTTCTCGGAGGAGGGGGCGGTTTTCATATTCGACATAAATACGCCCTATAAGCACCGCAATGTACTGGCGGACAATACCTTCACTTATGAGACTGACGACGTTTACTGCGTCTGGGAAAATACCCTTGATAAGGATACTCTGGAAGTGAAGATGAATCTGGAGTTCTTTGAACGTGACGAGGACGGACGGTATATCCGCAGCAGCGACAGTTTTTCCGAAAAAGCCTACTCCTGCGAGGATATCGAACGGCTTCTTCAGGAGACTGGTTTCGAGATAGTTGGCAGGTTCGGTGACGATACCTTCGACCCGCCTGCCGAGGATTGTCAGAGAATAGTTTATGTGGCAAGAGTTGTCCGTAATGGGCAGAAATATTGAATCGAGGAAGATATTATGGGTAATTTATACAGAGCCATTTCAGCGGACGGTTCAGCTTTTGCGGCTGTTCTTGATGCTAAGGACATAGTTTCAGAAATAGAGCATATCCACAAGACATCGGCAGTAGTTACGGCTGCCCTGGGCAGACTTTCCATTGCCGCTTCACTTATGGGTTATATGCTAAAAGGTGAGGAGGACAGCATCACCCTCCGTATCGACGCAGACGGCCCTGCCGGTCAGCTTGTGGCTGTTGCGGACAGTCGTGGCAACGTTAAAAGCTGCGTTACAAACCCGGTAGTGGAGATACCCCTGAATTCCGCCGGAAAGCTGGACGTTGCAGGCGCTGTTGGCAGGGACGGTACTCTCTCCGTGGTCAAGGATATGGGTATGCGTGAGCCTTATGTGGGAGTTATCCCCCTTGTGTCCGGTGAGATAGCCGAGGATATCGCAAGCTATTACGCCACAAGTGAGCAGATACCTACAGTATGCGCTCTGGGCGTACTGGTGGATACCGACCTTTCCGTGAAGTCCGCAGGCGGTTTCCTGGTGCAGCTCCTCCCATTTGCGGACGAGAAGTGCATCGACCAGATAGAGAAGAACGTTTCTGCAATGCGTCCGGTTTCCGCACTCCTCAGCGAAGGCGTAACCCCGGAGCAGATAGCAAATATGCTTCTTGAGGGTCTTGAACCAAATGAACTCGACAGCGCAAAGCCGGTGTACAAATGCGACTGCTCCCGTGAGAGAACTGAGCGTGTACTCATAAGCATCGGCAGACAGGAACTTGAAAGTATCGCTGCTGAGGGTAAGGATACCGCTGTATCATGCCATTTCTGCGGCAAGGAGTACGTTTTCACTCCCCAGGAGATAAGCCGCCTTGCTAACGGAGCATCAGAAGAACAGGTATGAGAACGAAGCTGCTTTTAACAACAGTTTTTGTGACTGCGGCTGCCTGTTCATGTTCAAGAAATAACAAAAGTCCGGAGGAGTACGTTAACTCAGATGCACTGATAGTATACGAATCCACCGAGATACCGGAGGCGAATAAAACTCCCCTGACAGTTGTGACTGCTGCACCTGAACAGAAGCGCATGACTTATGCATTCAACGGTACTAACGTGGAGATAATGCTGGGCGATGAGGAAATAGGCGAGATAGCTACCGGTTATCCGGCAGATAACCCTCCCCAGAGCAGCGATATTATCCTCGGTGACTTTAACTTCGATGGCTGCGGTGACATTTTTATATACAACCAGGGTCATGAGGGCGAAGCCGGAACGTACTACTGTTTCGATTCCAAAGACAGGCAGTTCGTCAGCAATGAACAGCTTAATAATATCGGAAAACTCCTCTCCCACGGCGAGGACGATACCCTCATTGACAACTATGAAGCCGACGGGCGGAAGATAGCACTGTATTACCAGTGGGATAAAGGTGAACTGAAAACCGTTAAGCGTACAGAAACTTACACGGATATTACTGACAACATGGAGCATACCGACACATACGAATTCGATGAAAACGGCGAAGCTGTCCTGGTGACCGGGCAGTAACAGGAGGAAAAATGTTTGAGAATAAAACCGAGAAACTGCCGGTAAAGGCGGTTCTTGCCTGCGTGGATACAGGTGAATTTGATGCGGAAGCCTCCATTGCGGAACTGGCTGAACTTGCCGCAACTGCCAACGCTGAGGTGGTAGGGGAGATGATACAGCGGAAAATATCCTACGACCCGGCTACCTGTATGGGTGCTGGCAGGCTGGAGGAACTGCGTGAACAGCTTGAAGCACTCGAAGCAGAACTGGTCATATTCGACCACGAACTTACCGGCGTTCAGGTGAGGAATATCGAGAATATCCTCGATGTGAGAGTTATCGACAGAACTACGCTGATACTTGATATATTCGCCCAGCGTGCAAGGACTAAGGAGGGCAAGCTGCAAGTTGAGCTTGCACAGCAGAAGTACCACCTTCCACGGCTTGTGGGTATGGGAAGCGCACTGTCCAGACTGGGCGGCGGAATCGGTACAAGAGGCCCTGGCGAAACTAAGCTTGAAACCGACAAGCGCCATATCCGCAGACGTATAACCTACCTGGAACAGGAACTCGATGAACTGAAAAAGCACCGCACGTTCTCCCGTTCACGGCGCAAAAAGGACGGAGTTCTGTGTGCGGCTATCGTGGGATATACGAATGTGGGAAAGTCAACGCTTCTCAATGCGCTTACTGACGCAGGCGTTCTTGCGGAGAATAAGCTGTTCGCAACGCTGGATATAACCTCCCGTTCCATTGAATTGCCCGACGGAAGAAGCGTTATGCTTATAGATACAGTAGGACTTATCCGCCGTCTGCCGCATAATCTGGTTGAGGCGTTCAAGTCCACGCTGGAAGAAGCTGCGGCTGCGGATATTATCCTGAATGTTCAGGATCTGTCCTCGCCTGAGCGTGAGGAGCAGGCGGAAGTTACCGCACAGCTTCTCTCGGAACTGGGCTGCGACGGTATCCCTAAGATAAATGTTATGAACAAGTCCGACGCTGCGCTTGACCCGGATACAGTATTCGAGGACGATACTACAGTAGTTATCTCCGCAAAGCATCACAGCGGATTCGACAGGCTGCTTGAATGTATCGTAAGGAATCTGCCGGAGACAGCACGCCGAATGAAGCTTCTCGTTCCCTACGACAAGACAGCTTTTATCGGCAGGATTCGCACCGACGGCAAGGTTTTTTCCGAGGAATATACCGAAAACGGCACTCTCATAGATGCCCTTGTCGATATCAAACTTGTAAAGGAAGCGGAGACTTTCACCTGCTGAATGCCTCGCCTTCCGGTGAACTGCCACTTTTACTGGGGGGAAACCTTTCTGAAGAAAGGTTCTCCCCCCAGACCCCCTTTCCCAAGACTTTTAGCTTAAAAATTTCCCCTGATATGGCGAACCTACACTTGCAAGAGCCTGTAGTTTTTCGCCGCCATATCAGGGGAAATTTTTTTAATTTAGAAGTTTTAGGAAGGGGGCTTGGGGGACAACCCTTTTTCAAAAGGGTTTCCCCCAATAGAAGTGGCGGTATACCCAAAGACAGGGTATTCATCAGATGAAAGCCTGCTTTTTTAGGATAGCGGTGATGACGCTGCCGAGGACGGCGAGGTAGTTTCTGTCGCTGACAGACCACTTCTTGAACCTGCCGATGTAGCAGAAAGAAATCATGCCTTTGATGATGCCGTCCTCGGTGATGAGGTACTGCACAGCGCCGCCGATCTTTTCATCGGAAAGCTGGCGGAAAGCGGTATCATCTCTGCCTTCGAGTTCGTTAACGTTGTCGATAACAAATATCCTGTCGCCGGAAAAGCGCTCTGAATAGCCGTTTTGCAGAAGATATCCGGCGGAGCGGGAAGAAGCGTTTCCGCAGCTATGGATAAGACCCATATCGTTTCCGGCGAATATGCACACGTCGTCTATCGCAAACTGTGAGCGTATCTGTTCCAGGAGAACGGAGAGGTCAGGCAGTCTGCCGAATACCAGACTTTCGGAAAGTCCGGCAGCAAAGGCAAGCTTCTCGTTGGTATCCTTGCGGCTGCTGAGAAAAGCTATTTTGTTTTCCGGGTCTTTTTCCACAGGGCCGTGCTTGTTTATATCGTAGATAACGTATCGGTTTCCGCCTTTTTCCTGGGCAAGATACAGTGCCTTGTCAGCCTGCATGAAAAGTTCGTCGTAGTCGCTGCTGTCGATAGGGTATGTGGACACGCCCATTGAACAGGTCAGGCGGAAATTCTCAAATCTTCCGGTGAACGCAAGCTCGATATTTGTGCGTATGGCTCTTAGTATTCCACGGAGATCCTCCTCGTCACGAGTACCCTCCAGAACCAGCAGAAAACCGCCGCCGCTGATACGTCCGGCAACTCCACGGCTGCCAAGTTCATGCTTGATTATAGTACCGATGGTATATATTACCTCATCACCGAAAAGATGACCGTAACTGCTGTTTATAGAGGTGAAGTTATCCACGTCGATGATGACCAGGTTCACGGAATAGGAGGGCTTATCCGCAAGTATTGCCGAAGCGTAGCTGCTGACAGCACGCTTGTTCAGAAGCCCGGACAGAGAGTCCTTGTTAGTTTCCAGGGCGAGGTTAACGTCCTTGGTTTTCTGGCGTGAACTTATGACGGAGATGATGCCGCTCACTCTTTTGTCGAGCGGGTCATAGAACCGGGTGATTCCCCGGAACAGCGTCATTTCACGGTTTCCGCCGTTTGTGAGTATAGAGGACTCGAATTCATAGTCGAACCGGTAAACTCCGCTGCGTATATCACGGCAAAGGGCGTTGAAAGTCTCGATATATCGTGACAGCACGAAGCCGGAGGATATGACTCTTTCCTGCCAATGGCTTAGTTCCTCGTCACACAGGACAAGTTCCCGGCAGGTATCGAACATGAAGATGCGGATATGTTTTGTCTCAAAGCAGTAGTCGAATGCCAGGTCACTTGTAAGGCTAAGGTAGCTGCGGTAGTCAGCAAGACTTTTTTCACGGATGTACGCCAGTCTTTCCAGGGAGAAAATGTCACTGAATGTGATACTGTAAAGGTTTTCGCCGTCGATATCCTCCGACTTGCGAATATCCGCCATTATCCAGCGCAGAAGCCCATTGATGCCACGCATACGCAGGACAGTTCTCTGACGGCTGCCATTGTCAGCAGCTTCAAGGCACTCCGCAAGCCGTGGGTAGTCCTCGTCGCTGATAGTTCTGCGGATAGAGTAGATAACGTCATTTCCGAAGTAGGAAAAAAAAGCCTCGTCCGCACGCTGGGTATGGAGACTTGCGTCAACCACGACCCTGCCGATCATATACATATCCAAAATCATCACCGCCCATAATTGATATAGAAATTATATCATATTTCGTTGAAAATAGCAAGGGGATAATGAGCATATTCCCTAATTAAATTATTTATATCCGGACATATAGCACTGGTATAGTAAATACATAAAACTTTATCATAAAAAATTAACATTTTCTGACTTGTCATTATCACAAATGGAGAGTATAATTATTCCATTATGATATAAGGAGGTAATCATAGGGGCAAATGGAAAAGAAAGAAATTAAAAAGTACGGTTCACTTGCGCTGCTGGCATTTCTGGTATGCATCGCTGTGAAGTACTCAGCATCTTTGGGCAAGATACTGCTGCTTATGCTGGGCGCACTTAAACCCATGATATTGGGCTGTGTTATCGCTTACATATTCAACATTATACTTGTTTCCTTTGAGAAACGCTATTTCCCGAAGATAAAAAATGGGTTCATAAACTACTCACGCCGTCCGGTGTGTCTGGTTCTGTCGTTCCTCATAGCTATTGGTATAATAATACTGGTACTTTACATCATCATACCGGAACTTATCAACGCTGTCTCCCTGCTCATTGAGAAAATACCGCCGCTTTTGAATCAGGGACGGGAGTTCATACTGGCGAAACTTGAACAGTATCCTGAATTCCAGAAGCAAGCTACTGAACTTCTCAGCGAGTTCGACTATAAGCACTTCGACTGGGCTGAACTTACCCAGAAAGTGACTGGTGTACTGAAATCCGGTATCGTAGGTATACTAAGTTCAGCGGTAGGATTCCTGGGGGCGTTCTCCGGAACAGTTACCAACATCGTTATTGCAATGATATTTGCAATATACCTTCTCGCACGCAAGGATAAGCTTATCACCGACATCGGCAGGATACAGCGCTCATTTCTCAGCGATACTGTGATGAAGCGATCCAACGACTTCTTCGTTACTGCAAACGAATCCTTCCACAGCTTCTTCGTGGGACAGTTCGTTGAGGCGATAATCCTGGGTTCGCTCTGCTTTATTGGTATGTCGATACTCCGCCTGCCTTACGCCGGAATGAGCGGCACACTGGTTGGCGTTACCGCACTTATCCCCATTGTGGGCGCATTCATCGGTGCGGGTGTGAGCGCATTCATCATATTCACCGAAAATCCAATGCAGGCGCTTATATTCATCATCTTCCTGGTGATACTCCAGCAGGTCGAGGGAAACATCATCTACCCGAAGGTAGTGGGCGACTCCATTGGTCTGCCGGGTATATGGGTACTTGCCGCTGTTACTGTCGGCGGTGGTCTGTTTGGCATAACCGGTATGCTTATCGGAGTTCCTCTGGCGGCTACACTTTATAAAATGTGCTTCAAGACACTTGAACGCCGTGAGAGAAAAATGGGCATCGCAGAAGTGCCGGAAAGCGTGACTGTCCGCCAGCCAAAGACGGCTGTTTTGACAGAAACGACAAAACCAGAACCAATTTCTGAAACTGCACCCATTCACCCGAAAAAGCCCGAAACCACGGCAAATCCGCAGACTCAGAGAAAAAATTCACGCCGAAAAAAGAAAAAGAAATAACTTTTTAGAGACAAAAGCCCCGAACTTTTGTCTCTTTTTTTAAAATGTCCATAAAAAGTTTGATAGCTTTAGGCAA
>CAMOEP010000096.1 GCA_946612185.1 uncultured Ruminococcus sp. | reverse complement strand
ATCACTCAGGAGGATATTGACCATATCAACATGGTCAGGACGACCGATGCCAAGGGAAGTATGAAAGCATGGACTTATGACGGGGATTACCTTTATTTCTTCGTTGACTACGATTCCTTGAATGACGGCGGTCATGAGGCGGTACTCTACCGCTGCGACCCGGATACTCTTGCGCTTACCGAGATAAAGGAGTACTCCGACCCGGCGGCGGGCTTGAATTACAGCGATATGGCGTTTGCAGGCGGAAAACTCTACCTTATAGGTTGGGTGCAGTACGGCGACAGCGGCGTTCTCGACTGCATCGACCCGGAAACAGGCGAGATAAGCCGGATAAGTGACCGGTGCGACCAGATATATGATACCGACGGTACACGCCTGCTTACCCTGACTTACGCATGGGAAAAGGACGAACTTCCGGCGCTCTGGGAACTGGACAGCGAGGGGAAAAGTCTTACCAAAATTGCCGACATTGAAAAGGCGAACTTCCCCAAGTTTTACGGCGATGGCTTTGCAAAAATGACCTACGGCAGCGACCGGCTAAGTACCGTGGAAACTCCCGATTACCGCCTTAAAACCGACCTTAAACAGGCGGAACTTGTGGAGGCAGATGAGCGGTTCGTGACCCTGCTTATGCAGGATCACTACATCGGCGCAGGCAGACAGCTTTACCGCTATGACCTGGAGAAAATGGAGTGCTGCGTTATGGATATGGGCGGTGTGCGTCCGCCGTATTACGGAGCAGGGGAGTATATGGTGAGTGTTGACAATGACCTGAACATTATCCTCCCGGAGCTTGCAAAGGTTTTCCTGGCTGCAAGCGAATGTAATACTGAGATGAAGCATTACCCAGGCGGACTTTGCGGAATTGATCGTTCATATCTTTATCAGGTGGATATACGAACCTACATTTTACCGGACAAGCTTTACATATTTAACTAAAGGAGGGGTACTATGAGGAAACATTTTGCTTTTGCACTGGCGGCGGCGCTTATGCTTACCGGCTGTCAGGAAACTACTACCAACGACAGCGAGAATATCACCGAAAACGATATCGGCATATCCGAACCAGTCACCGAAAAGGCGATACGTCAGCTTACTGATGAGGACTTTAAGACCATCACCCTGAATATCACCTCGACTGACGACCCACCGCCCCTACAGCTTCACGAACTTGACTTGTCTACCCTGGATTTCGATGAGCGCTTATCGCCCTGCAAAGCCGAGGGTGAGAGAGAGAAGCATTTCAATATTTACGTAACCGGTAACCCGGAGATGCAGAAGGAGATCGAGGATAATTACAACAAGCTTGCGGATACTCCCTATGAGGGCAAGGTTTTCCGGGTTCTTCCCACTGAGGACAAGCTGTTTATCGGCGTGGATTATGATGATTTCTGCTACGGTATGCACGACTGGTCGATATTCTCCTACGACATCGCCAGCGGTGAACTGAAAGAACTGCATGAGTTTTCAGATGCAGATACCAGCAACTACAACTATGATTCTCAGTTCATGTTATGCGCCGGCAGACTGCTTATCGGCATGAGTACATTCAAGCTGACCAAGGACGCTGCCGGCATGGAGATACACGAGAATGACGGCACGGTTATCTATGAGATCAACCAGGAAACCGGTGAACTCACGGAACTTATCAGATGCCAGGATCACCTGAACGGTTCGGAGATAGACGGCAAGATCGTTCTTGCACACGATGAGGAAATTCCCGGCACTGACCCGGAGAATCCGGAACGGGAATGGGTCTACTCCACCCTCGACCCGGATACTCTGGAAATGGAGGAGATACTTCGCACCAACGATTATATTTTCGGCTATACCAATAACGGAATGATAACAGTCAACCATGATAACAACGATATGACCATAACAGGCGATGACTTCGCCCTGAAACTGGATAAGTTCGGGATTTATAACAATGTTGTGGGGGATAAGGTTTACGTTCTCAGCAATGACCAGAGTATCGCTTATACAAATTCATACACCCTTAGTATTTATGATACTAAGAAAATGGAGTGTACCGTTTCAAACATGGACGGCTACGGTCATAACTATCAGGCTGCCGGAAACGGTATACTCAGCGCACTGGGTGGAGGCGGTGCAAACTACAAGTCTCCCGTCTTCTATATCGTGCCTGAACGTGCCACCGCTTACCGCATAGGACGATTCAATTCGCCTATAATCAATGCCAGTACACATGGGGCTGCTTTCTGGGACGAGTACGCCGAACCGGTGGAGTATTACTATGGCACTGTTTCAACCGGAGTCAGCCGTGAAAATCGAGGTATGCTTTATTGGTTCACATATTAAAGGCAACACCGCACAAAGACCGCCTGACGGCTTTGCGGCACATCTGCTTGCATATTTTACGGCATCTGCACCACAATCTCTGTGCGGTGTTGCCTAAATTCATGAGAGGGATATATTTATGAAAAAGTTCTTTGCAATTATTTTAACTACTGCACTCCTTGCGTCACTTTCCGCCTGCGGAGATAACAAGGATTCAAGCGTTACACCCGATGTACCGGAGATTTCCACTTCGGCTGAAACTGATACTGCACAGGAAACTACCGCCGCTGCCGGAACTACCAACGCTTCTGCCGTTTCAACTGCACAGACTTCAACTGCTGCCGCTGAATCTTCCACCGCTTCCGCTGAAACTACCGCCGAAAACACCGGAACTTCCTCCGAACCGCAGGAGTTCGAGGGCGCTTTTAATTCCGAACCCGAAGGCGAGGAAGTAGATACTGAGGAGTTCACCGACATTAAAATGAACCTGAATATCGTCGATTATACAGAAGTTCCCGGCTGTCAGAAACTCACTTTCCCGGAAGAAGAAATAGGCGGCGAGATTTTTTCATTCGCCACCGACGGTACTACTCTCTGGCTTGATGTTCTCAGCGAGTCAGTGCAAAAGATAATCGCCTACGATATCGCTTCCGGCAGCAGCAGGGAGATATATTCAAACAACGATATGAACAAGGATATCCCGTTCCAGCTTGCCTACAGCGGCGGTAAACTGATAGGCACTTATGTTCATGTCGAAACTCAGACCACCTACCTTGCAACTATCGACCCTGAAAGCGGAGAATCCAAACTGCTTTATGAGATCGGTCAGGGCGGTGTTTATGAGGCACTTCCTGATAAGCTGACCGTTCAGCATTTTATCACCGAGGTAGATGAGGAAGGAAGTTTCTATGGCTTTCCGGAGTATGAGATAACTCAGATAGACCCGCAGACCGGCGCTTCAAAGTTGATATACACCGGTAAAACATATGAATATACCGGCGAATACTACGATGATGAAAATCCCACCGACAGTCTTATCGGCTACGTTCAGAACTATCCTGATGGCGTGGCTATTATGGAAGGCTATGCCGATAATGAGAGTTATGATTCATTCCTGACCATACACACCGATAACTATGCTATTTCGCCAAATGAAGCCAATTTACAGTACTTTGCCGGCGATAAGTCCTGCGCTATTTTCGGCTGTCACAGGAATAACGAAACTCCCCTTACCCTCTACACCTACGACATTGAAAAGCGTCAGCGCATAATCATGGACATCTCCGGTCTGCCTATGATGAGTACGCCGGTGGGACGCAATTTCGTGCTTCATAACGGCGATGAGAACCTCAAGGGCTGGTTCTACGTTATCCCGGTACTGGGAATGGCTGTCCGCCTTGAACCCACTCCTGTTATGATCGTAAATACGGCTACAGGCGGCGGTATGACGGCGATATCCTGCTATACTTTCGACCAGAAGAACTCCGATACTATCTACCTGTTTAACAAGTGAGTTTTCAACATTCCTGATAACTATGTTGAAAACTCCCGCAAGGAGGTTCAGCTAATGAAAAAATTTTTTACCATAATTTCTGCGGCGGCTTTGCTTATGACCGCTTCGTGCAGCAAGAATAAGCCGGTGGAGGAGGAAGTTCCCCCGGACGGCGGCGATACCGCTGTCGAAACTACTGCCCCGGATTCTTTCCGGGAGTACACCGACCAGGACTTCACCGACATAAATGTGAACCTGCGCCGTTCCGGACAGGGGGAGAGTATCCCGCTTGATATAGAGAAGATAAAGATAGATAATTTCATCACAGACGGCTATATTTCGCCATGTAAAGCGGAAGATGTCCGCCGGGATTTCCTGCCGGAATACGCATACAGTACACAGTTTGACATTGACTACTACACCGACTTCTGCGAAAATCCCTGCTGGGGCTATAGCAAGTTTGCCGCCAGATTCGGTGATACTATCTGCATCGCCCTGGACTTCGACAACATTTGTAATGAGGAAAGCCACGATATGGGCTTCTATACCTGCGACACCTCCGGCGAAAATGTCCGGGAAGTTTACCACTACTCATCTATCGACGAGGGGCTTCGTGTAGACGAATTAAGGATTTGCCGTGGCGAACTTTACGGTATTATCAGCTTCATAAAAAAGGGCGAGACAAGTTACCGCCAAAACCTTTGCCGTATCACTTCTGAGGGCATCGAGAAACTGAACGAGGAGGTTTTTGTTTTGGATTTCCTCGATATTTCCACGGATAAACTCTATTGCAGAAGTCAGGATAATGAGAGCGCAACTGCCTGGGAGTTCGACCCGGACACCGGGGAAATGAACAGCATCTTCACCACCAATGGTCAGTATATTTGCTACGGCGGCGGAACGTTCTGGGCGCAAAGTAAGTCCAAGGAGCGCACTTTAGTAATGGAAAGCGACAACTGCCGCATCTCCACTTCCATTCGTGGAAATATCGTCGCCGCCGCTGATGACCGGGTCTACGTCACCCGTCAGGAAAAGTTCTCCGGCTATGAAAATACCTATCTCTACACCTACGACCTGAACCGCATGGAGCGCTATATATCCGACATTTCCTCTATCGGCAACATTGTCATTCCCTTCGGTGACGGCGTTATGGTGCAGAAGTCCGACTGGGCTTTCTTTATGAATTACTTCATTCCAGATCTGGGGCAGTCATTCACCGTTCCCGACACCTGCCTTGACCCGGTTATCTGTTCCGGCGTTCTCAGCATCAGCGACGGTGGTGCTTTCACCGACGACATCTCCGACACCTACGTTTTAGACGATGGCTCTATCAAAGATACCGGTCACCACTCCATTTGCCGCCGTGGCGACGGTTTCATCACCGTATCTACCATACAAGGGGCTCTGCCCCTTGACCCCGGCATGGGCGCTGCCCCTGCACCCGCACGCTTTTTAGAAAAGCGTGGGAAAATAAATTGATGTTGTTTTGACCACTCCCCGGAAGTATTTCTTCATGGGGAGCAATTTTCTGCACAAAAAAGTTCCCCAATACTGTAAAGTACCGGGGAACGTAATTCCACACAAATATTTTTTCCCACGCTTTTCATAAAAGCGTGCAGGTGCAGGGCAGCGCCCTGCCGGGGTCAAGTGGCAGCGCCCCTTGCAGGTGCAGGACAGAGTCCTGCCGGGGTGCAGGGGCAGCGCCCATGCTATTCTACGGAGATGATGTAGTAGTAGACGGGCTGACCGCCGTTAATCATCATTACCTCGATCTTGTCGCTGAGCTTGGACTGGATAAGCTGCTGCATCTGCTCGGCGTTTTCCTCGGTAACGTCAGCGCCGTAGATCATGGTAACGTAGCTGGCGTTGCGCTTGGCGAGGCTTTTGACCAGTTTGAGGGTAGCCTTGTTGATGTCCTTTTCGGTGAAGGCAAGTTTACCGTTATCAAGGGCAAGTATCTCGCCCTCTTTGATAGAGTGACCCTCGAACTCGGAGTTACGGGCAGCGAAAGTGATAAGACCGGTGGACACCTTCTCAAATGCCTTGGTCATAGTTATACGATTCTGGGCAAGGTCTGCGCTGTCGTCGAAAGCCATCATTGCGGCGATTCCCTGGGGGATAGTCCTTGTCTGGAGGACACAAACGCTCTTGTCGGTGAGTTTTACAGCCTGTTCAGCCGCCATGATGATATTCTTATTATTAGGCAGAACGAAAACAGTCCTTGAGGGGGTAGCGAGGATAGCCCGGAGGATATCGTCGGTAGAGGGGTTCATAGTCTGACCGCCTTTTACTACCACGTCAACGCCCAAGTCGGTAAAGAGTGCTTCCAGACCGTGACCGGCAGCCACGGAAACGAATCCGAACTCCTTTTCAGGCTGAGCGGGGGCGAATCCCTCCTCGATCTGTTTAGCTTCCTTGACACGGTTCTCGTGCTGGATACGCATATTCTCTATCTTAGGCTTAGGGTCATTGAGGAAGCAGCCGAATTCCAGTGCTTTCTGGAGAGCCTTGCCGGGGTTATCGGTATGAACGTGTACCTTGATTATTTTATCATCGTCAACGAGGACAACGCAGTCACCGATAGTTTCCAGGTAAGCACGGAGCATAAATGGGTCGGGGCAGTTCTCATGCTTCTGGAGCATGAACTCGGTGCAGTAGGTAAAGGTGATATCGTCGTCGTACTGGCTGGCAGCGCTGCGGAAAGCGTCGGTATCGCTGCCGGACTTTTGTGGTTCATTGGGAGTTGCTATCTCACCGCCGCAGATCACGTCCTTCATAGCCTTCATTATAATAGTAAAGCCCATACCGCCGGCATCGACGACCCCTGCTTTTTTAAGCTGTGGGAGCATTTCAGTAGTCTGTGCGAGGACTTTCTCAGCTTCGGTACAGACCTCCTGCCAGAAGATAGTATCATCGTTGGTTGAAAGTGAGATCTCCTTTGCTTTTTCGGCAGCAAGGCGTGAAACAGTAAGGATAGTACCCTCAGCCGGTTTCATAACAGCCTTGTAAGCCGCCTGAACACCCAGTTCCAGGGAGCGTGCGAAGTCCTCGCAGGAGGCGGAGTCAAGACCGGAAAGCCCCTTGGATATACCACGGAAGATAAGGGAGAGGATAACGCCGGAGTTACCTCTTGCGCCACGGAGAAAAGCGGAAGCGGCGGTAGAAGCCACCTCGGAAATGGGGGTATTATCCGGCAGGCGTTTCAGCTCGTCCACAGAATTGCCTATAGTCATTGACATATTAGTACCTGTATCGCCGTCGGGTACGGGGTAGACGTTGAGTTCGTCCACCTGAGTTTTATTATTAGCGAGGGTAATGGCTGCGCTTATCACAGCGTCCCTGAATAAAGAACCGTTTATCACGAAAAAATTCCTCCTGTCAGTAGTTCATATCATCAACAAATACGTTTACCTGATGAACCTCAATATCAACGGCTTCCTCAACAACGAAAGTGACTTTGTGGGTAATGCTGCTTACTGCTGCGGATATATTAGTACCATAAGTCACTTTGATATGCAGGTCGATTATCAGACCGCCCTCGTTATCGGTGCGTATAACGACACCTCTGGGGCGGAATATCCTGCCTTTAGTTATAGAAGAAACGGCGGAGCGAAAAGTGTTAGTATTGCAGACATCAGCGACACCGAAGCAGTCGCAGACAGCGTGGCGGACGATCTCGTTGAGATATTTTTCTGTTACAGAGATCTTGCCGATGTGATTTTCAACAGTTACCATAAAGCACACTCCTTTATATCGGAAATCGCATATTCAGCGTACACATACATTATAACACATATCTCTCTAAAAAGCAAGGAAGTTTTTTATAATGCGCAGGGCAACAGCATTTACTTTTTGGGAATTATTTAAGTCGCCCGTTTCTTTTAC
>CAMOEP010000095.1 GCA_946612185.1 uncultured Ruminococcus sp. | reverse complement strand
TGTCCGGTACGCTTGTACTCGCCACTGCGGCGAACAGGCGAGCCCACAGGTCATATTCAACAAGCCAGGCTGAACTGACTGCAAAGGCTGCGATCGAGAGTTTCACCACCGCTATGGCAAATAATGAACAGATCGCCGCAGCCGTTCAGAATCTTGATAAAACCTATCACCCGACAGTATCCATCAATGATCCGAGCCTGGGTCATATCGGATACTATGATGCGAGTGGCAATTATATTGAGAATGCTATAACTATCGAGCCTCTTTCAACATCAGGCAAGTATGTTCACGGCAAATTCGACCTTAACAACCCCAGTGCAGAGGTTTGGCAGGCGGCTACTCAGGTCAAGATCACTGTTACTGCAAGAGTTGGTAAGGAAGAAAAGACAGTTTCCGCCCTCCTGAATAAGGTCGGTCTGTCAAACAATGTTCCTTCCGATGATATCGGTCTTTACGCCGGCGGTGATGCAAGTTTTGATGGCGGAGGCGGTACTGCAAACTATATCTACTCTCCTCTCGCTGTTGGACTTACAACTAACGGCGGCGGTGTCACTAAGATTAAGAATGATTCGCAGATATACTCACCTTTAGTTTTCTTAAATGAAAATGCTCTTATAAATAACCAGTCTTGTATACACGTCATTCAGCCTAAACAGTCTATGGTTGTAAGAGGAAATATGTATGTTGATAATAACTTATATGTTAATATTGACTATAGCATGACGAGTGACTATACTCAAAAAGATATTCCGTATATGTTTATAGAGGGAGATTTGAGTTATTTGCCAAATGCTGATTTTTCCGCGCTTGCTGGTCCTAATCCTCTTGAAGGCGGACAAATTCATATAGGCAAAGCTGATTCTTATAATGATAATGGTAATGTTAATGGCGTGACGTTAAATAACGTTTCACCATATAACCTGTTTGCAGGCTCAATAGGCTCAATTAATCCGTTCCAGAGTATAGAAATGGCTGGCGATATTTATCTTATGGATGCTGGAAAGACCAGTACTATTGGCAACAGTGGCGCTCAGAACAATTTATATAATTGGGCAAGTTCTGTATTTAACAAAACTAATAATCAGAATTATAGTTCTGGCGGTAATATTTACTCTAAGGGTAATGTTGTATTTAATAGCAAAATGCATTTGACTGGTGATGTCCGTGTTGAAGGTAATGTTACTTTTAATGCTGATGTAGATATAGACGGCGATTTAGTCGTTGGTGGTACAATTACCGGCAAAGAACATTGCACAATGAAGCCTGGAAAAATGATTTACAATGATACTCTTACCGGCGGTGCTACTGTGAAAGCCGGTTACAGAAAGCTTTATGGTACTTACATTCCCGCAGGTATCGGTTCTCAGTACAAGAAGGTAGAGAATATCAAGGTATCCAACTATGCATACCCCAATATTGCTGTCTTTGAATCAAACGTTGAGGAATGGAGTCTTTCACCTTCTGGTTATAAGTATCAGAGAACTTCTCCTAATGGTGTAAGTCATGACATCAATGAAAATGAAGTAAACAATCATCTTGATGGAGATGGCAATGCTCCTACCTATGTAAAGGGTAAGAGAGGCGATGAGTGGCAGTATGTATACCCCGATGAGGAACTTCCCGGTTGGTGGAATGCTGCAAATGCTGATGACTATGATGAGTGGACACTGGACTATGCTCCTTATTATGACCAGAATCATAAGATCTATACGTCTCCTGACGGTAGCCAGAGCATAGATTTGGGTGCAAATGGTGGTCAGACACCTGATACGATTCTTGTAGATACAACTACAAATACCCGTGTTACTAATTATGATGCTTCTGAGGGACTGAAATACTATCCTGTTGATAAGGACGGTAATGAGATCGCTGGTGCTGCTCCTGTTGCTGATGCTGAAAGCTTCTTCAGAGCAGATGTTGACGGCAATGTAACTGATGAGCGTATCCCCATGGGCGAAACATGGACATATTACCTTGCTGACGTTAACGGCAATGCTGTTCTTGACGGCTCAGGTAATGGTACTATTATTGATCCTGCTTCTACACCTATCGAGGATCTGGAGTGTACTTACTATGATACGCTCGCTCCTGGCGGCCCGGCACAGATCGCATTCGCTTCTATCCCGATCTCAACAGGTTACTATGAGTTCTCTATCCCGGATCCTGTCGATTCTTCAAAGAACTACACTTCTTCCAATGCAAGCATTTATTTAGATACAAGCAACAACATAGTAACCGAAGCAGAGGCTATGAATAGCGGCGATAATATCGAAAAAATCGCTGCATGGACTGGCAAAAGCGGTGATACTATCTATCCTGCTAAAATGGAAAAGGACATTATCTACGGCTCTGTTGTAGGTGGTAAATTCCAGAAGTCAACAGATACAAACCAGTTCATCATGACACTGGACGATATGCAAAGCAAAATTTCTTACCGTAAAATTCCTGGAACAGAAGATATGGAATTCGATTCTGCAAAATATCCTACAACTGAGCCTGCTAATGTAGATAAGGATTATACTGATCCTACTGTACAGACAAATGGTGTTATCAAAAAGAGTTGTGTTATCTCTGGTTCTATAAGCAATGAGACTATTGTTATTGAGCCTGACACTGAGATCTGGGTAATTCTGGATAAAGTTGAACTCGGCGGTAGCGGTGAGGCAAAGATCGTTGTTAACTCTAATGCTGGTGGCGATGTTAAGTTCTTCATTAAGGATTATTTGAAGCTTACCAACAGATCAAGCATCTATTCCAACTTGGCTATGAAGGACAATGCTACTATTAAGTATAATCAGTCACTCCACATCTACTACTACGGTACAGAGGGCTCTTACATTGAAGTAAGCAACAACTGCCTTATTACTGGTTATGGAAGATGTCCTAAAACTTCTGTTAAGACAGCTACAGGTACTGGTCCTATCACTGTAAACTATGTAGATGAGCGTGGCAAAACATTTTCTATCAATCCTGCATGGATTGGAAACGTTATTTATGACGGTTCATCTTCAGAGAACAACCTTACATTCGCACTCGTTAAGGAAGGCGGCGGCGGAAATGCTGGTACTATCAAGACCGGTGTCGGCTACTTCGAGTACGAGTACTTCTCATCTAACTAAAGGAGGCGTGTTTTTATGAAAAAGAAAAGAACTCTTAAAGGCATGACCCTTCTTGAGTGCATTATCGCAATTGCTGTTTTAGCTGCGCTTAGCCTGATCCTTATCAGGCTGGGCGTAACTGTAGACAATACAACTAAGGCAACTACAAACCTCAAAACCAAAGTCGCTGAGCAGACACCTTACGCTGTAAGCGGAAGCCCTGACCACGGTTTTGTGTATGTTGATGACGGTCACGGCGGAAAAGAATTAGCTACAGATGCAGCAAATCAACCTATTGTAGCTACATTCCCTGCTTCTACTATCGATATCTCTGTTGAAATGGTAGAGCATAATGCTGACGGTTCTGTTAAAGACACTCTCCAGGGCAGCTACTACAAGCTGAAAGACCCCAATGACCCGTCCAAGGGCTTTGAGGATACCGTTTCAAAGTATGGTCAGGTCGTAAGCGGTAAGCTTGATACTCATTCAGACCTTACAGGTAATCTCTATGACACTATTTCAATTTACACTGATGGCATGACAGCCGAGGAACTCCAGAAGTATCTGGAAGACCCCAACGGCGGTCTGAATATGGAATTCATCAATGACATTGAAGTAGTTACTGAGACTACAACTACTTGATGGAGGTGCGCTGATGAATAACACGAAAAGAGCTGTCAAGAAGGGTTTTACTCTCTTGGAACTCATTATAGTTATGGCGCTGTTCAGTATCCTCATGGTTGCTGTAATGTCAATGGCTGACCCGGTTTCAAAGATCTTCAAGAACACCGCAGTAAGTTCAAGAACCTACAACTATGCTAACGATATTCAGGTGTATATCGACACTAAACTCAAGTACGCCGATAACCTCTGGGTCGTTACAAGCGATAATATCCCCAATGCTCATATCATCTCAAATAAGAGACAGAATGACAAAGCGCTTACAGTGAATCCTGTTCCTGATTCTGATTACCAGATAGAACTTGGCAACGGTAACGCTCTTGCTGATAATGGCGACCTTGCAAGCATTGTTGAGGCTTACAGGTATGAGTATTACGATCAGATCGTTCAGCCTAATGACACTTCGTCTTCTGCACTGAAAAATCCTGACAACTATAAAGCAGTTAACGGTAAGATCTATGTAATGCGTCTTATCAATGATCCTGATAACTTTGAAGATACTGCTGTTGGTGAGATAGCTGGTCAGATTTCGCTGAGAACTTACGATTTTGATTCATTCACATCTATTGCTCCCGGAACAGCACCTACTCCTTCTATCGAACTGAACCCTGCTTACTTCCAGGCATCTGATGCAGTTTATGACTTCAACTATACACTTGGCGCATCAAAGTTCATAAATGTCGGTGAAGGCAGAGCGCTGGAAAATGAAGTTAATGGAGAGAAGGTTAAGTTCGTACCGAGCAATCCTACTATTCAGCTTTCGATCGTTCTCGACCAGGAAAAGGGCGTGTCTGACGATTCAAACGGCTACCGCCTGTTCAATCTTCCCTGTACTGTTACTACAAACAGCACTCCTCTCATCAATATCATTGAGAGAAAGGGTAATTCCCAGGGCAGATACTACTGGGGCGCTAACAGAAACATCGTTACTCCCGGTGTAGACCCGGCTGAGAAGATACAGAATCAGAAGGATAACAGAAGTACTTCTATTTCACCTTCATTCATGTATCTCGATTCCGATTTCGATACTTCAAATAACGAAGCAGATTTCGACTTTACACAGGATATATTCTTTATATTCTCTTATGCTGATGAGCTTAAATAAGTAAAAAAATACAGGCAGCAGTCAATATAATTGCTGCTGCCTGTAATTTTATTTACTTATGATACAGTTTCCTCAACCACAAGCATTCCTAAGTACCAGTTAGCTATCTGGTCACCCCAGAGTGCGCTTATGGCAATTCCTATTGCAAGTCCAGGGCCGAATGCTACGGTCTTGTCACCTGTTGCAATATAGTGGATTATGCCGATGAGTGCGCAGATTATGATACCAAGCAATGCTGAAACGATAACAGCCTGTGTTCCCAGCAGAGCGCCGGCAGCGATCATAAGTATCGTGTCGCCAAGCTCAATGCCACGGAAGTCTTCACCGTACTTCTTCTTTATGAAGATGCGGCTGATCTCTCCGATTATGAAGAACGGAACACTGACTATCATTGCTCCTAATATATGGCTGCCTATCTCAAAATCTTCCTCGAATATTGCTGAGGGTATGGCGAGAAGGAATATGATACCAACAATGACCATATCAATCTCTTTGGTATCCCAGTCCATGAAGGCTACAATGATGAGCAGCGACATAAGAACGCAGGTTATTATGGCTTTAGCATTAATGTCAAGCACCCAGAATGTAAGCACATACATTATACCATTAAGACTCTCCACGATAGGATATCTGGCAGAGATCTTTGCCCCGCAGCTATGACATTTTCCACGAAGGAACAGCCAGCTGAATACGGGTATAAGGTCTATCGGTCTTATTGGCGTACCGCAGGTCATGCAGTGCGATGACTTCTTAGTCAGCGACCTGTCCTCAGGGTTTTCCTGGGGAAGCCTGAGTATTACTACATTCAGGAAGCTGCCGATGCAGATGCCGACAATAAACACTATGGTGTAAATTATGATCTTGAACGGGAGCTCCGTAAACTCATTGTGGAGCATATTCTCGAATTCAAACATGAGTTCACCCCCTTTATAATAGATTTGATAAATCTATTATACCATAATTCTATTATTTTTCAAGTGTAAATTAAGAGTTTGCAGTAATTTTTTGCGGCTCTGAAAAAAATAAGCGGAGGTTTGTTATGAGAAACGAAAGAATCGGCGACTACCTGGTCAGCGAGGGACTCATTACTGAAGAGCAGCTTCAGAAAGTCCTGACTGCTCAGAAGGAGTCAAACGGAACAAAGAAGTTCGGCGACGTTGTTGTTGAGCTGGGTGTAATGTCTGAAACTAATTTCACCAAGGCTCTCGCCGGCAAACTCAATGTTCAGTACGTTGACCTTGAGAATATCGAGATCAACACAGAAGCTGTCAACAAGATCCCTGAGGCGCTTGCAAGAAAGCATACCGTTATTGCTATCAATATCACAGGTAAGCGTCTGACTGTTGCTACAAATGACCCTGTAAACTTCATCGTTCTGGAAGATATCAAGGTATCAACAGGTATGGATACAAGACCTGTTCTGGCAACTACCAGTGCTATCAACAGGGCTATCGGTAAGTGCTACTCAATGCAGAACGTTGACTCACTCACCGACGAGCTGGCTGCAATGAACGGCGGCGACCTGGGTAATATGGCTGCTGATAAGGAAGCTCAGGATCGTGTTGAGAATGCTCCTATCGTTAAGCTTGCTACTACTATCATCGAAAACTCATACAGAGCCGACGCTACCGATATTCATATCGAGCCTTTCGAGAAGTATACAAGAATTCGTATCAGAGTTAACGGCGACCTGGTTGAACTTATGAACATCTCCAGTGCCGTTCACAGCGCTCTGACTACTCGTCTCAAACTCATCAGCGGTATGAACATCGCTGAGAAGCGTATCCCTCAGGACGGACGTTTCACTCAGGTCGTTGACGGAACTACCCTTGATGTCCGTGTATCTTCACTTCCTATGGTACACGGTGAGAAGATCGTTATCCGTATCCTTTCCACAGGTCAGATCGCTCTGCGTAAGATCACTGACCTGGGTATGTCAGATTATAACTACCAGCTTTTCGAGTCGATGCTGCGAGTTCCTCACGGCGTTATCCTCGTAACTGGCCCTACCGGTTCAGGTAAAACAACTACTCTTTACGCCGCTCTCGGTGAGATCGCTAAGCCTAACGTTAACGTTGTTACCGTTGAGGACCCTGTCGAGAAGGCTATTGACGGTATAAATCAGTGTCAGGTTAACCAGAAGGCAGGTATGACTTTCGCAGCCGCCCTTCGTTCAATCCTCCGTCAGGACCCTGATATCGTTATGATCGGTGAGATGCGTGATACTGAGACTGCTGATATCGGTATCCGTGCCGCTATCACCGGACACCTTGTTCTGTCCACACTTCATACCAACGACGCTGCTTCCACCGTTGTACGTCTTGTTGATATGGGCGTTGCTCCTTACATGGTTGCTACTTCACTTATCGGCGTTATTGCTCAGCGTCTGGTAAAGGTTCTCTGCCCTGAGTGTAAAGCTCCCAGAATGACTACTGCCGAGGAGAATGAACTTATCGGTATTACCGATTCTATCCAGATCTATGACCCCGTTGGCTGCCCTGTATGCAACAACACAGGCTACAGAGGAAGAACCGCTATCCACGAGATCATTCACTGTACTGCTAAGGTATCCCAGATCATCGCTGCCGGCGGCGGCAAGGAGGATATCGAGAAGGCTGCTAAGGCTAATGGTACAAAGCTTCTTCGTGATAACGCTTCTGAGCTGGTACAGGCTGGTCAGACTTCTATCGACGAGCTGGTAAGAACTACATTTACTGTATAATATACATTCTTTAATAGGAGGAAAAAACCATGGGCATAATCAATATCCACAGAATACTCGATGAGGTTCGACTCCTCGGCTGTTCTGACCTTCACTTCACTAATGCTATCGCTCCTGTTGTACGCCTTAACG
>CAMOEP010000094.1 GCA_946612185.1 uncultured Ruminococcus sp. | reverse complement strand
GGTCTTGTCTGGGTACTTTTATCCGCCTACGGAACTGGTATGCGTGTAATAAAGATAAGCCCTGTACAGGCAATAACCTCCGGCGGAGGCGTGGTAAAGAAAGTACGCCGCAGAAGTCTTGCGGGACTTATCTTCGGCTGGAAAGGAAAGCTTGCCTCCCGAAATGTTCGCCGTCAGCCTAAGCGATTCATAATAACCGTCCTCTCGCTGACACTTTCACTTTCTCTGTATTCATCAGTGAAAGTAGTTGTTGACAATGCACAGATAACTGCAAAGAAAATGCTAATGATGGATACCGGATCTGACGAAGGCGTTATGATGCTTAATACAAATAGAAGTAAAGATCCTCTTGCATATAAGGATACAGTTGAGAACCTTAAAAAGACCGGATATTTCAAGGCTATTGGTATGGAGATTTTTGGCACAGCAAAATTAAAGGAAAATGGTATAAAAAATGATGGAAGATACGGCGGCGCTTACTATGTAAACAAGGATTGGTATGAGTCATTTTTTAAGGTGAATTACGGACTCGAACCGCCTATGACCTATGAGGAACTTGAAGCAAGCGGCGGACTTATCGCAGTAAGCCTGAATGGTGATCCGATCAAGCTTAAAGAGGCTGATTGTTCATATTCCGGAAGATACTATTCTGACGATGACATGAAAAAACTTGAAAAAGTATACAGTGATAACAAGATAGAGGAAGATGAGTGGGACATTATAAAAGAAGTAGGTAAAAGGACAGAGGTAAGGACAACTGAGAAGAAGGTCAAGATCGCTGCCAGCGTGAAAATTGACGATTCAGCGTTCGGCAGATATGGTGTTCCGGATGAAGGAACTGTTGATATTGTAGCACCTGTCTCCATGTACGAAAATGGTGATTATGAGCTTTTTGGAAGCTATCAATATCCGCCGAATATTTATGCAGAAGTAGTTGACAATGCTTCTTACAGTGCTGCCCTGAAATATGTTGAAGACCCGAAGCACAAAGTTGAGCTGTCCTTTGATGCTGTAGGATTATACCAGGAAATGGACGCTGTATTCACAGGGATACGCCTGGGTTCAACATTCGTGAATATATTCATCGCACTTATCGCTATGGTAAACCTTGTAAACATCATCACCACAGGTCTTATCAACCGAAAGAGCGAACTGGCATCTATGCAGTGTGTAGGCATGACCGAGGGACAGCTTTATGGAATGTCGATCGTTGAGTGTCTGCAATTTGTGATAACAGCGATGGTATTCTCTGTAATACTCTGTATACTCCTGATTATCGGAACTGAGGCGTTCGTTCATGTGACCGGACTTGCCGAGGACGGAATAAAGCTTGGTATCGGTTACTTCGAGCCAGTACCCAAGATATTATTGGGTTCAGCGGCTGCGTTTGCAGTATCCACTATCGCCTCACTTTTCACTCTCAGAAATATGCAGAAAACCGAACCCGTGGAGCGTCTGCGCAGCGTAGACTGATCAACTGTAATGAAATGGAGCGTTACCCATTGCGGCAGCGCTCCATTTTTTGTCATAATAGTCCGGCTTTCACAGAAATTTCATGAATTAACACAATTTAGAGGTTGTATTTTCTGATGATATGTGTTATAATTTTGTCACAGAACGAAAGGAGTGGTATTTTGAAAGAAGATAAGAATTTAGCCTCCCAGATACTTAAATTTGCGGCGGTAAGCATCATTCTTCTTCTCATTCTTAACGCATTCATCATGCCGAAAATGAGTAAGGCAAGTATCAAGGAAACTAACTACAGCTACTTCCTCCAGCAGATCGACGAGGGAAATGTTACTCAGGTCAAGATCGAAAACAATGAGATACGCTTCAAGGTCGTCAATGAGGACGGCACTTATCAGGTGTATTCCACCGGAAAAATGGACGACCCCGACCTTGTTTCAAGGCTTTATGAGCAGGGTGATATCGAGTTCAACGAAAGCTTTCAGGACAATAGTCTCCTGCTTGAATTCCTTGTGAACTGGGTTCTGCCGCTGGTATTCTTTGCGATACTCTGGAACTTCCTGTTCAAGGGAATAAGCAAGCGCATGGGCGGCTCGAACGCTATGTCCTTCGGCAAAAGCAACGCCAAGATCTACGTTAAAGCCCAGACCGGCAAGACCTTCGATGATGTTGCAGGTCAGGACGAGGCTAAGGAAGCTTTGGTGGAGATAGTTGACTTCCTCCATAACCCGGAAAAGTACGCTGAAATAGGCGCTGACCTGCCAAAGGGTGCGCTGCTTGTAGGCCCTCCCGGAACTGGTAAGACCCTGCTGGCTCAGGCTGTTGCAGGCGAAGCGGAAGTTCCCTTCTTCTCCATTTCCGGCTCGGAATTCGTTGAGATGTTCGTGGGTATGGGTGCGGCGAAAGTCCGTGACCTGTTCAAACAGGCTAACGAGAAAGCACCGTGTATTGTATTCATCGACGAGATAGACACCATAGGCAAAAAGCGTGACGGTTCTATCAACTCCAATGACGAGCGTGAGCAGACCCTCAACCAGCTTCTTACCGAAATGGACGGCTTCGACGGCAAAAAAGGCGTAGTTATCCTCGCCGCTACCAACCGTCCGGAGTCACTTGACCCGGCGCTTCTCCGTCCGGGACGCTTCGACAGACGTATCCCCGCTGAACTGCCTGACCTGGCAGGACGTGAGTCGATACTCAAAGTTCACGCAAAGAAAGTGAATATGTCACCGGACGTTGACTTCAACGCTATCGCAAGAGCGACCGCAGGCGCTTCCGGCGCAGAACTTGCCAACATCATCAACGAAGCGGCTCTCAGGGCTGTCAGAAACGACAGGAAGGCAGTTATCCAGTCCGACCTTGAGGAAAGCGTGGAAGTAGTCATCGCCGGATATCAGCGAAAGAACGCCGTTATTTCCCAGAAGGAAAAGGAGATAATCGCTTACCATGAGATAGGTCACGCACTTGTTGCCGCAAAGCAGAAGGACTCCGCACCGGTACACAAGATAACCATAATCCCCAGAACTTCCGGCGCTTTGGGTTATACTATGCAGGTGGACGAGGGTGAGAAGTTCCTCATGACCAAGGAGGAGGCGCTGGCGAGAATAGCTACCCTCACCGGCGGACGTTCCGCAGAGGAACTCATCTTCAATAGCTGCACCAGCGGCGCTTCCAACGATATCGAACAGGCTACCAAGCTTGCAAGGGCAATGGTCACACGCTACGGCATGAGCGACAGCTTCGATATGATAGCCCTGGAGACTGTCACAAACCAGTACTTAGGCGGCGACCCGGCACTTGCCTGCTCGTCGGAGACTGCGGCTAAGATAGACACCGAGGTGAACGCTATCGTCCGCAAAGCCCACGAAAAGGCGATATCCATTCTCACCGAGAATATCAGCAAACTTCACGAATTGTCCGCCTTCCTCCTTGAAAAGGAGACTATCACCGGCGAGGAATTTATGGAAATCCTCACAAGGGAAAATGATCCCGTAACTGAATAATACACAAAAATCCCGATAATTCTGCTATATTATCGGGATTTTGCCGATTTTTACAAAAACACTTGACTAATCCGGCGAAAAATGAGATAATTAAAAAGCAATGAATAGAATAGGGAAATTCCCAAACAAAGGAAAGAGAGAATAATTATGTGGAAATATATCATGACTTTGCTCGTATCAATGGTACCTATCGTTGAACTTCGTGGCGCTATCCCGATCGGCGTTTCCGCAGGTGTGCCCTGGAAGGCAGCGGTTGCTATAAGTATGGTGGGAAATATGATACCTGTACCGTTCATATTCTTCTTCGCAAGAAAGGTACTTGAATGGGGTAAGGATAAGCCGTATATCGGCAAATTCTTTACATGGTGTCTTGAAAAGGGACATCACGGCGGTGAAAAGCTTCAGGCAAAGGCTGGCAAGGGTATGTTCTGGGCGCTGCTTCTGTTCGTGGGAATTCCTCTCCCCGGCACTGGCGCATGGACAGGCACTCTGGCTGCAAGTCTCCTCGACCTGGACTTCAAAAAGAGCGTGCTTGCAGTGACCTGCGGCGTTATTCTGGCAGCCGTTATCATCACAGTACTGACCCTCATGGGTGTTGCGGCATTTACTGCGGCTAAGTAAAATATTATATACAAAAATTTTGCCCCGGTGCAGTTTTATATGAACTGCTTCGGGGCGATATTTTTTATTTGTAAAATAATTGTTGAAATTCTGCCGGATATGTGTTACAATTAAAATAACCCTTTACAAAGGAGGAATTCCAATGCTAAAAATACTGCTGGTCGAGGACGATATCCAGCTTGCACGCAATCTTGAGGACTTTCTGCAAACCGAAGGCTACAGCGTCACCCACAAGGAGGGGCAGACAAGCGGTCTGGACGCTTTCTCGCAGACTTCCTACGACTGTGTACTCCTTGACCTTTCCCTGAAAGACGGAAGCGGTTTTGCGGTATGTTCAGCTATCCGGGCGATTTCCGACGTTCCCGTTATCATACTCACCGCCTCCGCTGACGAAGCCTGTACCGTCGCCGGATTTGAACTGGGTGCGGACGACTTTATCAGCAAGCCCTTTCGCCCCCGTGAACTGGCTGCCCGTATCAAGAACGCTCTGCGCCACCACGCAAAAGCTCCCACGCTTCTCAAATGCGGCAGCGTTACCCTTGACCCTGCCCGTGGTATGGCTTCAAAAAACGGCGCTGACCTGTACCTGTCGCCTATTGAGTACCGTCTGCTGCTGGTGTTCCTCAGCAATAAGGGCAGGCTGCTGACCCGTGACAGGCTTGCGGAGGAACTATGGTCGGTGTCGGGGGAGTTCGTTTCGGATAATACCCTTAACGTGTACATCAAGCGCCTGCGTGAGAAGATAGAGGACGACCCCTCACAGCCTGCGGTGATACTTACCGTCCGGGGAATGGGCTACAAGGCGGCTGAGATATGAAGATAGTCCAGATATTAGTTATGGCAGCGGCAGTTGTCGGCTGTTTCTTAGTAAGTGTTCCGGCGGGAATAATTATGGCGGCAGCTTTTCTGGCAGTAACCGTAATACAGATAATAATCGACCTGCAACGCCGCAGGAATCTGATGCAGCTTTGTGACGAGATAGATAAGATACTCCACGGCGCTGAGAACGTTGACCTTGCTTCCTACAGCGAAGGCGAGGTTGGTATCCTTACCGCCGAGATACAGAAAATGACTATACGCCTGCGTGAGCAGAATAGTACTCTCCGTGACGACAGGGAACGTTTCAAAGAGGCGCTTGAGGATATCTCCCACCAGCTCAGAACGCCCCTTACGTCCCTTATACTGCTGGTAGGTACTCTCCGCCGAAGCGACATCTCCCCGGAAAAGCGAATGTCTGCCCTGCGTGAGATGAATGACCTGCTTCTGCGAATGAAGTGGATGATAGAAACTATGCTGGGACTTTCCCGTATCGAAGCCGGGGCAGTAGTGTTCCGGCGTGAAAAGCTTTCCGTGAAGCAGCTTATCCGTGACTCCATTGAACCTATCGCCATATCCCTTGAACTGAAGGATATATCTGTCCTGACGGAGTGTCCGGAGGGATTGTTCATCGAAGCTGACCGGCGTTACACCAGCGAGGCGGTGACAAATCTGCTGAAAAACGCAATGGAGCATACCCCTTCCGGCGGCTCGATAACCATAAACGCTTCAGACAATGGGGTATACAGGGGAATGGTAATATCCGACACAGGCAGCGGTATTCCCGAAAGTGAACTGCCGAAGATATTTGACCGGTTTCACAGCAGTTCGGACGGGAAAAAAGGCTACGGCATAGGTCTTGCCTTTGCCCGGAAGATAATATGCTCCCAGAACGGCAGTCTTATCGCCGGAAACCTGAAAGAGGGGGGGGCGTATTTTGATATGCGTTTCTATTACTCAACTGTATAAATAAAAATGCCCCGAAGCGGTCTTATTGAAATGCTTCGGGGCAAAAAAATACTCCGGTTTTTCCGGAGCATCTTTTTTCCTATTGTAAGAATATTTGCCAGCTTCACCCAAACAACTTATGAGAAGTAGTTGCGGGTACCGTCGCCATAGAAGCTGTAATAACCGTGAGAGAATGCGCTGGGGTCAGCGAAGTAAAGATCGACCGCCTGCTTAACGCTGTCTGTCACATATGATGAAAATGTAGTAAGGTTCACATATTTAGAAGAACCGCTGAACTGATGAGGCTGTGTAAGAACGCCAACAACGGAATTGGGGTACAGAGGACTGTTCACTCTGTTCATAATAACCTCAACGACTTTCGCCTTATCAGTAATGTCTATCCAATTGCAGCCTGCCTCATGAGCAACTGCGTTACAGAGAACGATATAATCGGACTCAGAAATGGGGAGTGCAGGAGTTTCTTCTGCTGCCGCCGGTGCTGCGGGCACTTCTTCGGTATACTCAGGAACTTGTATCTCAGGTTCAGTTTCAGCCTCAGTTACAGGTTCGCTGTATTCCTCAGTTACCTCCTCATAGTAGATTATTTCCTCAGGAGCATCTGCATAGTCGATCTCCTCAGGCACCTGTGTATCGTATTCAAGCACCTCAGTGGACTGCTCTGTCTGCGGCTCTGTCCAGGTCTGTACAGCAGCCTCGGTCTGAGTCTGCACCTCATTATTAGCAGGTGCCCAGGCATCAACAGCATTGATATCAGCGCTAAGCTGAACGATGCTTGCAGTAGTTACAACATTTGAAGCAGTATCAATGGCGGTGGTATATGATACTGTAGAAATTGCCTTTGTAGTGGTAGTGGAAGTTTTGCTGGCTGTGGTAACGGCTGTGGTTGCTGTGGTGGTCGAGATCACGATCTCAGCGGCGGGTTCGCAAGCTGTCTCGCTGATCTGTTCAACGCATTTCTTTGGGGTAACGGGGCTAACAACAGGTGAAGTAGCGTATACTGCAAAAAGTCCGCAGAATATTGCAGAAGTGACACCACCAAAGATAGTCGCTGCAACTTTAGCTTTTCTCATCAACTCAATCCTTTCCTCGAAAAGCATTCGTAAATTTTCGTTCGTTCAACGAACTGTGACTATATTACCACATTCTTCCGCAAAAGGCAACAGTTTTGAAACCGATTCCATTTTCGGCACAAATATTCTTTTTTGGCAGGGGGCATTTTAGTGAAAATGACACATAAAATATTACGATAAAATGAACGAGATATGTACATAGATTATATAATTCAAAAGAATGAACAGAAATTTATTACAAACCTGTTACAAATGTAGTGGACATTAATTATTACGTTTTGTATAATTATATATTCTTATTACCGGATACTCAGGGAAAAAACTGACGCAGATGCGAGATTTCCGATGCCTCCGGGTACAATTCTTTACAAGTGGTACAGGTGGAGTGGTATCAAATGGTATCAAATGGTTACAAATTGTAACTTTCAAAGTTGAAAACCGACAAAATTCTACCGTCAAAATACCTAAATGGACTGCTTTGCGATTTTTCGGCATTGACGGCAAAATGACTATAAGTTTTTGTAGTTTTTAAAAGATTTAAAGCTGATTTAACGAAATTCGCTTAACATAGCCGATTGAAGGTTGTAAATAACACCTAAAGATATAACAAATAACAAGGCGGAAGCAAGTGGCACTCTTGCTTCCGCCTGATTTTTATGTATTTTCAGTTGTTTCCGGGGCTATTTCTGTCGTTTCAGTGGAAAACTCCGTAGTACTTTCGGCTGCTCCGGCAATGACCTTCACCTCCTCGAAGCGGACGGTCAGGTTATTGTTCGGCATCTCAAAAAGCATTTTGAGCTGAAAAAAGAAACCGACA
>CAMOEP010000093.1 GCA_946612185.1 uncultured Ruminococcus sp. | reverse complement strand
TATAGCTGTCGTAGTCATAGCTGTTCATCTCCCCCAGAACCTTGTCCATAATGTCGGACTTTATCTGCTCCATGCCCTCCATATACTGCATATGGTCAGTTCGTGAGGAGGGGTCAGTTTCAAGGGTATGTTTCTTTTTCAGTGCAGCCTCCGAAAGTTTGTCGGAGTCCACAAAATACTTATTATCCATTGATATACCTTCAATCAATTAATTTCTAAGGAAACCTGTAAGAGTGTCAGAGGGTGATGCGCCTCTTGTGAGAACTCTGCCAAGTCCTGAAAGATATGCCTTGCGTCCTGCTTCAACTGCCTGACGGAATGCCTCAGCCATTACGGGCAGGTCGCCGGCTGTAGCAAGGGCAGTATTTGACATTACTGCTGCTGCGCCCATTTCCATAGCCTCGCAAGCCTGTGAGGGTCTGCCGATGCCAGCGTCCACGATAATTGGCAGGTCTATCTCGTCAATGAGTATCTGGATAAAGTCCCTTGTAGCCAGACCCTTGTTTGAACCGATAGGAGAAGCCAGTGGCATTACCGACGCTGCACCTGCATTTACCAGGTCACGGGCAGCGTTCAGGTCGGGGTACATATACGGCATTACCACGAAGCCTTCCTTTGCCAGTATCTCAGTAGCCCGGATAGTCTCCTGATTGTCGGGGAGAAGGTACTTTGTATCACGCATTATCTCGATCTTCACGAAGTCGCCGCATCCCAGTTCTCTTGCAAGGCGTGCGATACGAACTGCTTCGTCAGCGTTTCTTGCGCCGGAGGTATTGGGCAGGAGTGTAACGTCCTTTGGGATATAGTCCAGGATATTTTCATGCTCCTTGGAATTTGCACGGCGTACAGCAAGGGTGATTATCTGTGCGCCGGCGTACTTTACAGCGGCTTCAATAAGGCTGAGGGAATACTTTCCTGAGCCGAGTATAAAACGGGAAGTAAACTCCCTGCCGCCGAGTATCAGCTTATCATCATTATTATTCATAGTATTACTCCTTTAGGGTTCTCTCTCGCCTGCGATAAGGCGGATAACCATATTTGCCTGATGTGCGGCGCATACCATAACCCTTGCGCTCACCAGTCCAAGACCGTCGGCAATATCGCTTTCGCCGTCGCCGCAGAGGAAGAAGTTTTTCATGATCTTACGGGTGCGGATAGTATTTGCGCTGCCGATACCAGCCATTCCGGAAGCGGCAACAAGGGGCTTTTCAGGCATATTTTCAAGTACACAGTTTACCAGCACAGCCTTATTCTCCGCCTTGTCGAAGGCTTCGCAGATGATCTGGTCATCTTTCAGAAGCGCCGGTGCGTTATCGGCGGTAAGCATGACGGTATCTGTAGAAATTTCGCAGTACGGCGCAATGGCACGGAGGTTATCCGAAAGCGCCTGAGTTTTTGGCAACATCAACTGGTTTGCGGCATACTGCTGGCGGTTAAGGTTAGAGATGTCAACGCAGTCGAAGTCGATGAGGTGGAGGTGACCCACACCTGCACGGGCGAGACAGACGGCGATATTTGAGCCAAGTCCGCCAAGACCGCAGATGGCAACTCTTGCTTCGCTCAGTCGTTTCTGCAACTCTTTGCCCTGACGTTCTTCGAGAGCGGCGTACATCTCAGCATGGGTAGGGATAGTCTGCATATCAGCCGCCACCCACGAATCTTACCACCTCAACGCAGTCGCCTGCGCAGAGGATAGTATCGTTGTACAGTGCTTTTGGTACGATCTCCTCATTGCGTTCAACAGCGACACGCTGCTGGCTGTAGCCGAGTTTTTCGAGAGCCTGAGTGACGGTCAAGCCGTCGAAGTTCAGATCCTCGCCGTTAATTTTAAGCATATATCGAACCTCCTTTGATGTGGTTGTGATTATTATGGCTTGAAAAAGGGACTGCCAAAGGCAGCCCCATAACATCGCAAAGCTCCCTACGTTGGCATTATCCAAATCAGGTCAACGGGTCGAAAGTGACACTTTCCTCTCAGCCTGTCCACAAGCTCCCCACACTATTATAACACTATTCCCTTAAAAAATCAACCCCCACGAGCTGAGCCAGCTCGACCGCTTCTCACGTTGTCGCTCGTTAACTCGCTCACTGTGTAGAAACGGTACTTTTGCCGTCGCTCAACCGTGTTTTGCTTGGTACAGAGTTCTCCGGTAGTACTATAAAACAGCAAGTATACAGAATTATTTGAATAGAACTTAGTACCATTGAAAACACGGTTGAGCGACGTACAAAGTACCGTTTCTTTTAAAGTGAGCGAGTTAACGAGCGACAACGTGATATGTGGTCAAGCTGACGCAGCTTGCTCATTTTTTGTGGCGGAAACGACTGAATATGCCGCCTTTTTCCTTTTCAGGCTTCTTCTCCGGCTCACTGGCTGCACCCTGATTATTGAACTTTATAGGCGATACGTCCTCCATGAAATTCCCCGGTCTGCCTTGCTGCGGCTGTGGCGGTGCTGCCTGTCCCTGCGGCGGCGCATACTGCTCCTGCTGCTGTTGATTCCGCCTGATATTCACCGCATTGAAGTACGTTCCCGCCTCATTCATTGCATGGTATGCAAGACGGTATATGATGCTGAAATTAAGCCCCTCGTCCTGGGAAAGCCACATACTCGTATTCCGGTCAAGCGGCTTCTGAAACTCAAGATCACCGTATAATACACGGAAAAACCATACCTCATCGTTTACATATCCTGCTATAGTCGTCCTTATGTCCGGGTCTGGGCCTTTGTAGTTCTTGATGAAGGTCTTATGGTTCGTATGCATAAGATAACACTGGCTGAACAGCGGATCATTTGTCACAACGCTCTGCTGTATCGACATAACTGCGCTTGGGTCTATTATTATCTTAGTGCCAGCGTCACCGGCTACCTTACTTCCGGAATCCGCATAGCTGGAGAATTGCAGCGGCAGTTCAAGACGGGAGTAGTTAGTAAACGCAAAACTATACGGAACTTCCGCCGCAAGCATTGCCTGACCTATCTTAATAAGATTCTCCTGGGCGGTCTTGTCGAACTTCATCTGCGCTGCCTGCTCATTTATCACTGACGGCACAAGTTCGACCTTGCCGTTACGTTTCCAGCCGCCTGCGCAAAGGAACAAAAGCTGCCACCGAACCAGTCTCCATGCAGTGCGCAGACTCTCGTCCTTACGCAGCAGGAATCCTGAAAACAGCACATTTCTTGTTCTGCGGTCAGTGTCCACTCTCAGAAGGACGTAGCCCTCGTTGATGCACAGACCAAAAATGCTGCCATTTATCTTGCTTTCGATATTATCCGGGTGTCCGGCAGTACTGTAGGATATCTGAAACTTCTTGTAGAGGGTCTGGATAATTTCCTCGCTCTCCGGGCTTATGCCTGCCCAGACATCGCTGTCACGGCTCTTGTCCGGCAGATGCAGGGAATTGAGACATATTGTAAAAGCTGCGTTATTCATCTCATTCCTCCTTAATAAAGCTGAACATCATCTCAGCATCGGAATTATCCATAGTATTCTCCCAGCAAAGCTGATGCTTGGCGTATGAACGGATAAAGTCAGCCTGTGCGAGAAGCTCGGATACACTTATGGTCTGATCCTGAATGGTATAGGTATCGCTGAATATCGGCTCTGCGGTCGAATTAGGTTCTTTGCATACCAGCGACCAGTTCCGGGTAACGACTATCTTCTTGTCCTTGAAGGTATTCATCTGGAGAACGTACTTCAGCTTTCTCCGTGAGAAGTCACGCTTGCGGGTGTTCTCCATTTTCATCATCGGGTCACTGAAAGTATCGGCGCTGTCGTTTGCTCTGAGTGTGGAGAATACCTTTGTAACGCCGTAGTGAGTGCCTATCTCGGAGTTGAAGTAATCCGCCAGAGGGCCAAAAAGGAAGTGGAACGGCGCTGAGGAGTACTTGATATTCTGGCACAGTGAATAGAGTGCATCAAGGGCATTGTCGCTGCGGAAAGTATCCCTCAGATGCCTGGGTATCTCCACATCGCCCTCAGCGTAGGGGTTTATGATACTGTCGTATGGCAGCTCTATCTGCTTTTCAATCTGTCCCCGGCGAAGTCTGCCGTAGAAGGAGGTATTGTCCTGCTCCAGCCAGAGTATTATTGAGGGCAGCAGGGCTATGAAGTTTTCCTTCTGCTCATATGGGCAGCAAACGCCTTCAAGTGACCATATATCAGCATTTCTTACCTCTTTTAGCCATGTTCCCGGCTCGTCGCCCTCAACTCTTGTGCATCTCAGGAGCGCACAGCAGTACGGCGGCGGCATACACACGAACATATAGGTCTTGCCCCAGGGATTTACCTCAGCGGAGAAGGCTTCCGGCTGGGAAGCGCTCAGGTCACCGCAGTTCCAGAGGTCGTTGAACCTGTCCATAGTCATAAGCATCTGCTCAGTCCAGTACGAAGGTGCAGCAAAGGTCTGGTAGCCTTCCAGTCTGTCCTGACCTCTGCCGTATATCATCAGATCCAGCTTCATAGTTTATCACACTCCTTTACTTTTCGTAAGCCAGGGGCTCGCCCCCGACCAGTGCCGCAAGCTGTTCGGCAGCGAATATCTCCCGGACTGCTTCGGCGTATATCCGCCGTGAGTAATTCAGTTCCATCTGACGGCGTGGGGACTTTTTCTGGTAAGTTCCCGCTCTCAGTCCTATTATTTTCTCGCTGTCTGATATTATACCGGAAAGTCGCTCTGTGCGGTGGTTTGCGGCATCACCGGCAACGTTCCAGAATATTTCTTCTATGCCGTGGGGGGACGCATTTTCGGCAGTCCGGGCAGTTCCGTCGGACATGAAACCGTAGGGACTGTATGCAAAAGTGCTGAACTGCCTTCCGCCCAGTGCCGCACCTGCCGCACTGGAAGTTTCCTCAGAACCCGGCAGGTCTTTGCGGATAAGGAGGGTGCATTTAGCGTCACCGGTATTCGCAAGACGGCTGGCAAGGTCGGGTATCTCGTCGCTTCCGGCAATGATTATAACGGAATCCGGCTCTGGGATATCCTCGTCAGTAAAGAGGATACGTCCGCAGAATGACTGCTCGCTGCGGACTGCAAGTTCTATGCTGTCCGGGATATTCTCCGGCGACTGAGCGCATTTCAGCACGGTTATCTCCGCCGCATCTGCGCTTGCCTTCATAGCTGCCTTGATATCATCATCACCCTGGAGGACTTCGTTTCCCTCCTCACGCATACTTACCTGCACATTCCTGTCATTGCGGCGGAGGTAGCCGTTTGTGAGGACTTGCACAAGGGCTGAGAGGAAAAGTTTCCCCTCATTTCCGCTTGCCAGAACAAGTGTACTGATTTTTCCTTTCATACTCTGCCCTCGTTACTTCTTCGACACTTCGCCTACGCCTGAGATCTTCTCAAGAGGCATAGCCGGTTCGTAGATGCTGCCGAAAACATTTCCGTCGGACATGATAGCGCACCTTAACTCGTTAAGTTTAGTACACTGGTCGGATATCTCCGCAAGTTTCTGCTTGTCCTCCTTGTTCTTGATGAACTGCTTATCAAGGCTGTCTCTTGCGGGGACGAGTTCCTTCTCCTTGGCGAGAATGGCGTTATACAGGCAGAAAATAATGGAAGTATCAATATTCTCCTGGCGGATATTAGCGTCCGGGAGAAGCTGGTTATTCTGGTCAACATTGGGCTGACCGTTCTTGCGTGTTCCGATAGCGGACACCGGGAGTACTCCATAGCTCCAGTTCATATCCTTTGCACGGCAGAAGGTGGGGAAGTAGATATGCTCCATAAGGTCATGGGCAGCTCTTGCGAAGTTATTCACGCTTACTCTCCTGTCAACCTGTGGAGAATCCTTCTGGGTAATTGCCAGAAGCATGGTGAAGTCGTTGTTATTGATGTACTGCATCAGGTTATTGATACGGTCGGCGGAAAGTTCGTCCTTGGTACTCTGCTCCATGAACATACACTCATCGGCAGCATACACGTCCTCGATATGCTTGCTCATATCACGAGCGCTGGCGAGTACTATAGCCGCATCGCTGTCGCTGATATGCTTTGCAAGCATGGTGAGCATGGAGTCCGGCACGTTGTTGGAACGGTCGATAAGCTCGCCGGCGTAGTCGGTTATAGTCAGCAGGCACTTGGGGTTTCCGTTGACCTGAACCTCGAAAGTTACCTCGATGAACTTAGTGGTAGCAGTACCGGCTTTGAACGCCTTGTCTATCTTCCAGTTGGTATCGAGTTCTGCGCTGAGTTTTGAGCCTCCGGAGATGTAGTCCACGTCCTGCTTGCCGGTAAGGTCGATATTATTAACGCTGCGGTCGTCCTTGGGGGCAGACTGTGCGCCGCCTCCGAAAGCACCTCCGAATGCAGCGGGAGCGCCTCCGGGCTGTGCGCCGCCGAAAGCTGCCGGAGCAGGCTGTGATGCACCGCCGAAAGCCGCCGGTATACCTGCGCCCTGACCGATACTGCTGCTGAGTACGCTGAATGCGTCGTTAACGGTAGCTTCGTCCTCGATAGGCTGTTCTCTTGTGATAGTTGTATTATCAGCGCTGGAAGTACCACGGTTGATACTTACCGCTTTCATTCGCAGTCTGGTATCGTTTCCAAGCTGTACGATATCGGACACAAGCGCCTGATTGATACCGGAGAAGAATGCGGTCTTACCGGAGTTTGAGCCGCCAAGCAGAGCAATAACTATCCTCGGCAGCGGATACTCTGTCTCCGTTTCTTTTTTCTTGAATTTATCGAATATACCCATTTTTAGCCCTCCTATTTATGAAGAAGATGAAGAAGATTCGGAATAATATCGGTGATGAACTCCGGCAGGTCGAACCAGGTGAGCGCCAGCATGACCAGCGCTGTTACCAGAAGTATGATGCGTCTTGAATGACCCATGCCCAGGGCAATTCCCTTTATGAGGTTCTTCACCGCAGCCACCGCCCACACAAGTGATACTCCGGCAAACAGCAGCATAGTGCCATCGTGGGAAAAGCTGAAGTTCAGGGGAGATTCCTCCGGCGGCATCAGCAGGTTTATGATAAACCTTACTGCGACGACCAGCACCACCCACATAGCGGCGCTCAGTATCATGCCGTGGTGAGTAAGCTGCGGCATAACGAATTCATAACCGCCAGCCGGCTCAGTCCCTTGCCGGAATCTGGGGCGTTCGAGTATCTGGGAGGGACGGTTCTTCTGCGTAAGGTTTGCGGAATCGTCAGTAATTGCGGCAGTGCGGTTCTTCTTGCGGTTCTTGTAGAGCCGGTTGAAGCAGTCCTTGCACATCGCCTGACCAGTCTCGCCGTAGGCAGGATTATCAATTTTCCTGCCGTCGGTGAACTGTCTGCGGCATATGGGGCACATCTCCCCCTGAGACTTGTATTTACTCTCAAAAGCCATTATATAGCCTCCAAAATCATATTATTGAGGAATTTCCGGAACGTCTGCGGCGGTAAAGGTGTACGCACTCTCCGGAACTTTCGCCGTACCCATTGCACGGGCAGCAGCAGCTTTGCTGCGGTTCTGGGCGTTGTCCTCGCCGTAGAGGGATACAGCCATTTCGCCAATGATGCGCTTATACCTGAGCTGTTTCATCTGCTCATGAAGCTGCCTTACGATACGGGCATTGCCCTCCTTAGTTCTGCCGCTGGCGTAGAGGGTATCCAGGTACGCCTTAACTGCCTGTGAGCCGTCCTCAGAGATATTGTCCTTGGCTTTTTTGCACATTCTTCCGAAGATATTGAAAAGCTGCTGGGCATTGTAGTCGGGGAAGTAGTAAACTTTCAGACGTGAAGCAAGACCTGGGTTCTGGTCGAGGAAGGGCTGGACTTTATCACGGTAAAGTATCAGTATGATATTGAACTTCGCCCTGTCAGTCTCCA
>CAMOEP010000092.1 GCA_946612185.1 uncultured Ruminococcus sp. | reverse complement strand
TACGGTTATTGCTGCGGAGGTTATGGAGAAAACGTAGCTGTTAAGGAGGGCAAGAAGTGCTTTTCCATGATACATTCCACCGTTTACGAATATACCCACCACGGAGAATACCAGCCATATACCTGTTATGAATACTGCGGCGGCGGTGAGTATCTGCAAAAGGTATGATGATGACACGATACCTGAACAGTTTGTGCGGTAGCGAATATCCTTTTTATCCATTGCCAGAAGCACCGGGCAGAGGGCGCTCATAATAACTGAGATGAGTATATACGCCATATATTTGAAGTAGTTTGCGAGCCCATTGGAGAAGTCGGAGTCTGTATTTTCGTTGTATTGAGCGTAGCTTACTTCTGTATGCTCTGAAAGAGTTTCCTCCGCAAGGTCAATGGCGTTTCCAATGTCCATACCTCCTGCGATGCCAGCACTGACGGTCTTGACGTACTCCTGCAAAAACTGCTGGACAAGTGCCTCGGCGTAGCTTGGGTGCATATGATAGCTTGTGAAAAGCCCGTCGCAGTTTCCCTCGGCAATGGCGGAGGAGTAGCCTTTTTCTATGGTCATGATGAAGTCGGCACGCTCATAGTAAAGGGCATCAGTGATAGTATCCTGGTCGTTTTCGATAGTGACCATATTGTATCTTGAACCCATATATTCGTAAAGCTTGCGGCTTTCGGGGGTGTTGTCCTGGTCAAATACACAAACGTCCAGCTTAACGTCCTCGAAAACCTTTTCATTATTGTCGGACTTTACCATATTCAGCGATATCAGAACGAAAGTCACAATAAATATCAGCGCAACAGGCAGGTGTTTGCGGAGAACCTTGAAGAATGTCTTAAATATAAGCATACTTTTTCCTCCTTGTCATGATTATGCCCAGGACTGAGAAAACAGCGGATAATGCAAACATGGTCAGCAGCTTTACTTTTAATCTGCTGTAGTCGCTGTCGATGTTCAGGCAGTAGAAGCAATCGGATATAACAGAAGCGGGGTTTATATTGTTGAGCCAGGGGACATTGCTGGCGATATCGCCTTTGATATCTCCCACCATAAGACCGCTGAGGTAGCAGGATATCATGGAAATAGTCATACACAGACCGGTTTTCATGCCGAAGCTGAATTTGTTCAGTGAGCCGATGAAGAAGCCCAGGGATACGCCGAGTATACCGCCGCATATTGCTGAGATATATACCAGGAGCAGGCGGTCGCCAAAGTCGATATCAAGCACGAACCGGAGGAAGCTTACGCAAATTATCATACAGCCGCTCTGCACGATATAGCTTCCGATAAGGCTTGCGCCAAGCCCCACGGCTTTTGGAGTAGGCGAGCAGCATTTCCTTGCGCCGAGAGGTGAGAGGTTAGCCTGGTTGTTGACGGTGATGTGAAGACCGGTCACAGAGCCGTAAATAGCGACCATAGCGATAAGGTTGTAGAAGTACTGTATAAAGTTATCGGTATTGCCCTGAGTCATGGGCTTGCTGGAAACGGGTGAGCAGTCCTCCTGGAGGCTCATAATAACTTTCTGAGCAGAAGCCGGGTCATTTTTGAGAGTTTCCATTACGATATGCTGGGTATTGTTGTACTGGTCAGCGAAACTGCGAAGCGCCGACTGTTCAGAACCAGTACCGGAAACGGTCAGGGAGAGTTTTTCGCCGCATACGATGATACCCTTTATATCGTCTTTGCGGAGCAATTCAAGGGCGGAGTCCATATCGGTGTAGGTGATTTTGAGGAAAGGTTCATCGCCCTGGGTCATGCTGTCCATTACCTGTCTGAAAATAGTGTCGTCGATGCCGTCCTCCACCACTACAGCCGCCGGGATAGTTTTGAAGGTAGAGATATTCTCATAGATATTTCCGAAAGCAGCCTTGAAAAGAGTGCCGAGTATCATAGGAAAGAGTATCAGCCATATGATAAGGTCTTTTACACGATAGCTGCTGATAAGTTCGTATTTAAGGTTATGCAGGAACATTTCAGTCCTCCTTGTCTCTGAGCGCAGTACCGGTTATTTCCAGGAAAACGTCATTAAGGGTAGGCAGTTCGGTGTATACTCTGCCGAAGCTGAGGTCGTTTTTCTGGAGAACGTCGAGTACACGGATAAGGTTATGTTTACCGCCGGAACAGCATACAGTCAGCTTGTCGCCGGAGTAGTCAGCGGAGTAAACATGGGGCAGGGCGCTTATCTGGCTGAGAACGTTATCTGGCAGTTCGAGCAGCTCGGTGGTGATAGTTTCGGTATTTTTTATCATGCGTTTAAGCTGGTCTTTAGTACCCTCAGCGATCTTTCTGCCCTTGTCCATAATGGCTATGCGGGTGCATATCTGTTCTATCTCCTCCATGTAGTGAGAGGTGTAGATAATGGTAGTTCCATTGCGGTTAAGTTCCTGGATACCTTCGAGGATCTTGTTACGGCTCTGGGGGTCAACAGCAACGGTTGGTTCGTCGAGGATAATGAGTTTCGGCTTATGGGCGATACCGCAGGCGATGTTCAGACGGCGAAGCAGACCGCCGGAAAGTTTCTTGGGGTAAAATTTTTGGAAGTCGTTCAGTCCGGTGAATTCGATAGCTTCGTTGACATACTGTCTGCGTTTAGCCTTGTCGTTGATGTACAGACCGCAGAAGTAGTCGATATTCTCGAAAACGGTGAGTTCGTCGAAAACAGCCACGTTCTGCATGATTATGCCGATATCCTTTTTTATGTCGTAGCTGACGGGGGTCATTTCCTTGCCGAATATCCGGATACTTCCCTTGTCGTAGGAGAGCAGGGACAGGAGGCAGTTTATTGTGGTAGTCTTACCAGAACCGTTCGGGCCGAGCAGACCGAATACTTCGCCCTCATAGATATCGAGGCAGAGGTGGTCAAGGGCGATAAGGTCGCCGTAGCGTTTAACGAGGTTTTCTATTTTAACAACAGTGTTCATTGCAGATGCTCCTTTCGTGGTTTCTGATGATATTATAACACTTCCCCCGAAAAAAGAGTAGTGTCCGCCGTCACCACTTTAACATGACAAATGTCACAAGCTGCGTCAGCTTGACCACATATCACGTTGTCGCTTGCTTACGCTCGCTTACATTTTAGAACATCACATTTTTCCGTCGCTCAACTTGGTTTGCAATGGTACTAAGTTCTATTCCAGTAATTCTGGGAACTTGCCGCCTTATCATTCTGCCGGTGAACTTTGTACCATTGCAAACACGGTTGAGCGACGACAAAATGTCAAGGATTTTTAACACAGTCACCGGCAAAATTTGAGGAAAATAAGTGCATGAATCCCTATGTGGACAGTTCCTTACATTTCTACCGGAGAACTTAGTACCATTGCAAACACGGTTGAGCGACGGAAAAAGCACCGTTTCTACCAAAGTAAGCGAGTTAACGAGCGACAACGTGGGGGCGGTCAAGCTGGCTCAGCTTGAGCGACAACGTGAGGGCGGTCAAGCTGGCTCAGCTTGAGCGTCAACGTGGGGGTGGTCAAGCTGACGCAGCTTGGCTTGGTTGACAAAATAAGGAATGGTGTGGTATACTAATGGTGAAAGACGGTGATATTATGAATAGACTGATAGATAAGTCCGCAGTCCTGATACTATGCATGATATGCCTTTCTCAGTCGGAAAACGCTGCTTCATCTGTAGCGGCTGCTATCTCTGCGGTCTGCATTTCCTGTATTGTCCAGTGCTTTCCAGGTACATTCTGCGCATATGCGCTTATCGCAGGATACTCCCTCATGTGCGGGGTATTCCCGCAGTTTTTGCTGGCTCTGCCGCTGATATTGTGCGACGCTCTGTGGGAGAAGAAAATTCCGCTGATACTGCCGGCAATTACCGTAGTTCCGCATCTTCACAATTTCCTGCCGGAACAGCTTGTCCTTACCGCTGCCGGGACTTTGATCTCACTTATAATATACCTGCGAATGTCAAAAATGGAGGAAACTATCGGCAACCTGACAAGTCTCCGTGACCAGATAGCCGGGAAAAATATGCTCCTTTCCCAGCAGAATACCCGGCTCGTCCAGGCACAGGACAACGAGATAAACCTTGCAACTATGCGTGAACGAAACCGCATCGCCCGTGAAATTCATGACAACGTGGGGCATATGCTGACCCGTGCGCTTTTGCAGTCCGGCGCTCTTATCATCATCAACAAGGACGAGAATATGAAAGAACCACTGGAAGGTCTGAAAGCTACCCTCGATACCGCAATGACAAGTATGCGTGAAAGCGTGCATACCCTCCACGATGATTCAGTTGACCTGAAAAAACTGGTCGATGACTGCGTGAGTGCGGCGCAGGAGCGCTTTAAGGTGAACTATGACTACGACCTGGGTGCAAATATCCCCGGAAAGGTTCGGCTGTGTATTGCAGGCGTGGTCAAGGAGGGACTTTCCAATGCGGCGAAACATTCCTCCGGCGACCGTATCGACCTTATACTTCGTGAACACCCCGGCTTTTATCAGCTTGTGATACACGACAACGGCTCGCCCGGAACTATCAGAGAAAATGGCATAGGACTTAAAAATATGCGTGAACGTGCCGCAGATGCAGGCGGTCAGATAAGCTTCAGCGCTTCATCTGAGGGATTCCGCATATTCATGTCAATACCAAAGGAGAACGTATGAATATTGTTGTTATCGACGATGACAGACTTGTGGCGCTGTCACTGAAAACTATACTTGAAGCCGCCGGCGGTATAAACGTTTGCGACATGGGAAACAGCGGTGCGCAGGCGATAGAGCTTTACCGGACACATAAGCCGGACGTTATGCTTATGGATATTCGCATGGAGGGCATGACCGGTATTGAAGCAGGGGAGCAGATACTAAAGGAATTCCCCGACGCAAGACTGCTATACCTTACCACTTTCTCGGACGATGAGTATATCATGAAAGCGCTGAATATGGGCGCAAAGGGGTATATCCTCAAGCAGGACTTTGAGGGCATCGCTCCGGCGCTGGAGGCAGTTATGAACGGTCAGAGCGTTTTCGGAGACAAGATAATCACAAGGCTGCCGGAACTTATGAAGCCAAAGAGCAGCTTTGACTTCGCCGCCCACGGTATCAGCGACAAGGAACGTGAAATTATGGAACTGGTGGCTGAGGGTATGAGCAATAAGGAGATAGCCGGTGAACTGTTCCTCAGCGAAGGCACTGTGAGAAACTACATCAGTATCCTCCTTGAAAAGCTTGCCCTCCGTGACCGCACTCAGCTTGCGGTCTACTACTATACCGAGGTAAAACAGTAAAGGCAACACCGCACAAATAGCGCCTGACGGCTTTGCGGCTGCCTTTTAAGGATATTCTGTTGGAGCAGGCTTTTCTTCGGACTTTTTTCAAAGCTTCCGCTCCTGAAAAAATCCCCCTCAGATATGGCGTACTAAAACTTGCCGTTTTAGTGATCGTACAGTAAGCCATATCCGAGGGGGATTTTTCAAAAGCCGAAAGTTTTAGGAAAGGGGTCTGGGGAATAACCCTTTTTCAAAAGGTTTTCCCCAGAGGGCAGCGGTGAGACTGCCGGTCAGGTGTGTTACTTTGTGTAGGGGAGAGTGATAAGACCAGCGTCAGCCTGCTGGATAAGGGCAGCGTCCTTGGAGTCAACGGTCTTGTCGAGGTTAACGTCGCAAGCGGTGAGAGCGTCGTCATCGAGGGGATACTTCTCCTTATTTGCGGAGTACTGGAGTACTATTACGATGTCCGAAACCGAGATATCATTACTGCCGTCAGCGTCACCATAAACAATATCACTACTCACTACTGTAGTTGTTGTAGATGCAGGGGTTTTTGTAGTAGTTGCGGTGGAAGTTGTTGAAGCGGAAGAACCGTTGCCGTAAAGGTCAGCAGGGAGTTCGTCCAGGGAGATGTTGAATTCGCTCTGGTAAAGTTCAGTAAGAGTATCGACATTCTGGTACTCCTTACCGGTTACGAAATGAGCCTGCTCAGAATCGTACCAGGGGCAGAAGTAGAGCCAGTAAGCGTGTTCAACCAGCATATTTGTCAGGCTGGGGATAGAGTCGTTCTCAGCCATTGCGATCATCTTCTTGCCGTCGATCATATCATAAAGCTGATAGAAGATACCTGCCTCAGCGTCCTCGTTGGGAACGCCGGAAGCGTTGCCGTCGTGACGGTGGTACTGTGTATTGTACTTATCGTAGCCGACGATATCTACCTTGTCGTCGCCGGAGTACCAGTTAACGGAAGTATTGCCCCATGTATAGAGGTTCTGCTCCCAGATAAGGTTGTGGATATCACGCTTGTTCATAAGTTCGTCCTGGAGGAATGCCCAGAGCTGCTTGTATACCTCAGCGCCTTCCTTTGCCCACCAGAACCATGCACCCTTGCCGTCCTCAGGGCCGTTACCCTCAGCCTCGTGGAGGGGGCGGAAGATGATCGGAACGCCTGCTGCCTCGACCTTTTTCAGTTCAGCAGCCAGGTTGTCGATGCAAAGCTGGAAGTATTCATACTCATATGTACCCTCGACCATGCAGTTAGCAGTAACGAAGTCGGTCTTTTCTGAGTAGGTAGTCTTAGCGAAGTCGAGAGGCTCGCCCATAGTATAGTCAGCCTTGTTTGTAGGAACGTTGATATGCCATGAAGCTGTGCAGATACCGCCGTCTTTGCCCCAGTCGATCATACGCTGTGCAACGCCGTCGTCCCATGCATAGCAGGGGCAGTAGCTTCCGAAGTCGAAACCTCTGATAGCAGGTGCAACGCCTGTAGTTTCCTTGAGGTACTTTACTTCATAGCCATAGTCATTGTAGCCGTAGTTGCGGTTCTGAGTATTGTAGGTATAAACCTGACCGTCAGCGCCGGTGCAGTGCCAGTAGAACTTGTTGCCGTCCTTGTCGGTATCAAGTGAATCTCTGTCGATCTCATACTCAACGCCGTCGGAGTCAACGCACTTATCAGCAGTTGCGTCGTAGCGGATAGTAGTCTCAACGCTGTGACCGCCGCCGTAGATCTCCTGCTGACCGGAGAGGATATTCTTTCCGTAAACGCTGCCCAGGTACTTCATCAGTGACTTTGCTTCAGGTGAAGCCTTGGGGTCGATAGGAGTAGTATCAGCGATAGACAGGTCGGGGAACTCTGCCTCGGAAACTGTAACATAGTCGATAGCCATGTAGCCGTACTTATTAATGAATGAGATAGTATTCTCGCCCTTGTTCAGACGAACCATGCCGAAGTCGAAGTCAGTCCACTCCTTAGTATAGGGAACGGTCTTGGAGTACTCGCTGCCGTTGACTGTGATAGTCTGGAAACGTCCCTCCTCATTGAGGATCTGAGCGCCTTTAACGACGATGGAGTACATACCGTCCTCAGGAACAGTAACAGAGAATGTCAGGTCGCCGCCGGAGAGGTAAGTGAATCCCTCACCGCTGTAGCCGGGGAGCTGAGTTTCATAGATAGATGTCCAGAGGGTAGCGCCTTCTAAGTTCTCGCCCTCAACGACGTAGGGGAAAGATGTGTCAGCAGCGTCAGCAACGGGCATAACAGCCGGCATAGAAGCAGCAGTCATTACCGCTGCGGCTGCGAATGAGATAAGTTTACTTAACTTTTTCATGTAGATTCCTCCTGTTTTAGTTGGTGTGCCTTACCTAAAAGCATACCGATTTCCTTTATCTGATAGCTTAATTATAGATTATTTCACAAAGGATTGCAATAATATTTTGTGAAATTTCCATGTACAGAATATATTTTCGGCGGAGTTTACAAATCCAGCAGCCGGAGTTTTACCTTATGTCAAAAATGCGGCTTAAATTTTCGTTATTTAAGTGCGGCGAATTGCTTTATTAAGTATAATTAATTCACAAAAAATCCAATTTTATATTGTGATTTGTAATGTGTAATTGTTAGGCATTGTTAGTTTTTCTGTTGCGGCAGTCTTACAAATACCGGTAGTTTTTTAATGTATAATTCATATAATTACGAATTACAGGGCAACAGCATTTACTTTTTCAAGCTGAGCCAGCTTGACCGCCCCCACGTTG
>CAMOEP010000091.1 GCA_946612185.1 uncultured Ruminococcus sp. | reverse complement strand
TTAAATATCGCCTTGTAAGTTTGTTTGCCTTGCTCATATTCGACTATCTGATGAACGTGGTCAGGATCGTCATAAGAATACTCTATGACGTTTTTATCTGTAAGCTCACCGTTTTCGTCATATTTTTCCGTAGTTTCACGGTGCAGAGAACCGAAACTGAAATACTCACTTTGCACACTTTTAGTTAAATAATCGTTATAATAAACCTCAGTTAAGACTAATTTATCTTTCTCATCATATTCATAGCAAGTAGTCCATAATAGATGATCTGTTTCCGTATCACCTCCGAATGTTTCGGCACACACAAGCTGACCATTTTCATCATACTCATTTTTCATTGAGTTCATTACTTCCTTGATACCGTCTTTGAATCTGTATGTTTCCAGCAGATTACCGTGTTCATCATAGAAATATTCCCAGACAGGTTTGAGTTCACCGTCTTCCAGCTTGAGATGTTCAAACATTCCATGTTTCAGAACACCATTTTCATATGTATCAGTAACAATGGTCATATTATCGTCATGCAGGATATAATCCTTGATGATATGACCGTCGCTGTCATACACATAGGCTTCATTGAATACTATTTCATTCTCCGGCTGTAAGATCTCGCCTATGTCATTTCCATAACTGTCTCTTATGATGTAGGTATAGCTTTTCTGCCCATACTGGATACCCTGTTCAAATATTCCTGAATAGGTCATCTCGTCCGGGTTTTCTATTATGGTAACAAGTTCCGCCGGTTCAAAAGCGGGGATATCCTCGCCAAACTTTCGGCGCATCTGTTCGGTCTGTTCCTGTGCGGCAGCAAGTATCTCAGCGGAATTATCCGCAGTCTCATACTCTGCCGGCGGCGGAACGAACGCCTCGGTGGTAGTTTCAGCCTGAGTGGTTTCCTGAGTAGTTACTTCCGGTTCTGGTGCATCAGCAGTTCCCTGTGAACAGCCGCTAAGAAGCGCCGCCGCCAGCAGGAGTGTCAGTACCCGATACCTCATGATATTGATACTATCGCCGCAATGACAATGCCGATCATTCCCCAGCCGATATCTGAAAGGAGAATGCGCACGCCAACCAATCCCCTGCTTGTCTTTACGCCGGAAACATTCTTGCCGTTACTGTCAAGGGGGTAGCGTGACGCATTTATGATAGCTTCCGTTATAGCACACATTATGGTCAGAAGCCAGATCAAAACGCCTGCGCCGGTATAGTCCATGTTCACCAGAATAAACACGAAGAACGTAGCGATGCAGTAAGCGATATTGAATATCCTGCGCAGAGTTTTCCACTTCTTAGTCTGCTCGATGAGGGCTTCACGTTCGCTTTCAGCCTGTCTGTGCTGATAGGCACGCATTTCCAGTTCCTCAAGGCGTTTTTTGTCAACAACGCTTGCGGCGGAGTTATCGTCCTCCAAATACAGAGTGGAATTGCAGTACTCACAGCTTACCGGTTCACCGATCTTTATCTTCACATGAGCGCCGCAGCTTGGGCAGAGTATTTCTTTAACTTCCATTACTTATTCTTGTTAACGATGCGAGTCTCCTCAGAGCCGTCCTCGATATTTACGAAACGTACAAAGAGGGAAACTTTGTTATCCTCATTCAGGTTATTCCATACCATATCGGTGAATTCATCGATACTGCCCTTGATGCCTACCAGTTCAGGCTCGCCCTCGAAGCTGGGGAGGGGGTTGCCGTCGCCCATGTAGGTATGAATGAAGTGACCCTCACCTGCAAGGGGGTTATTGTAGGAGAAAGTGAAGCGCTGGCAGGAATCGGGGTTGCCGTTTGCGCTCTTGATAATGGACATAGCGTAGTTGAAGCCTTCCTCACCGAAACGGAGGATACCGGAAATACGAGGGGTATAGTTAGGAGCGTCGTCCTCGAACTCTCTTGTGCGGAGAGCCTGCTCGAAGGTATACTGCTTGTCCATAAGCTCATAGATAGTATCAGTCTGGTCGCCGTTAGTAACGATCAGCTTGTTGCCGAGAACACGAACGGGAGAGTAGATGATAAGGTGGGGATCTGTCAGCTTAGAGGGGTCGAAAGCCTCAGTGCGGATACCCTTTCCTTCCTCAACGAAAACACGGTTGCGGCTGTTTTCGCTTCTGCCCATGATGAAGTAAGCGGTAACAGCGTACTTGCCGCACTCACTTCTGCCGATGATGATACCTCTGCCGGGGTAAGCGTTAGCGCTGAGCTGCTCAGCAATGTCAAGTTTCTTCATATAAAAAACCTCCTGATTATATCAATTCGCAATATTTGTATGCGCAGCGTAGACCTTTAATTACGCATTACGCATTACGAATTACGCATTATTTTTAACGTATGCTTTTCCGTCACGGATAGTGATCTTGTCCTGGCAGAAAAGTGATACTGCCCTGGGAAGAAGCTTCCACTCCACATTCTCCATGATACGCTTCTGGAGAACCTCCGGTGTATCATCGGGGAGTACATCAACAGTACCCTGGAGTATGATAGCGCCCGCATCAGCCTTCTCGTTGACGAAATGGATAGTTGCGCCGCTTACCTTAACACCGTATTCCAGTGCAGCCTCATGGACTTTCAGTCCGTAGAAGCCCTCGCCGCAGAATGAGGGGATAAGTGCCGGGTGTACGTTGATTATGCGGTAGGGGTAAGCTGAGGTAACGCACTCGTCCAGGATAGTCATGAATCCTGCAAGAACGATAAGGTCAGCCTTCTCCTCCCTGAGAGCGTCAAGTATCGCCAGGGAATAACTTTTAGCGTCAGGGTAGTTCTTCCGGGGGATAGTGCGGCTGGGGATATCGTTATTCTTAGCACGCTCCAGAGCGTAAGCGCCCTCCTTCGAGGAGATGACGCAGGTTATCCTTCCGCCTTTTATTATACCGGACTTCTGGGCATCAATAAGCGCCTGCAAATTAGTGCCGCCGCCGGAAACCAGTACGACTATATTCTTCATTGGTATGACCGCCTTTCAGATCAGTATTTCAGGTATTTGCCGTTTGAGTCGGTGAATTTGCCGGTTGCGATCATTACAAGGTCAACAAGAGTACCTATATGCCAGAAACAACCAAGCGTAAACAGCCACAAAAGCCCTGTGCCTATCTTACCTACATAGAATCTGTGCAGACCGGGCAGAAAGAAACTGCATATACAAAGCACCAGCGCCATGATCTTGCTTTTATCTGATGCCTCCGGGTCATTCAGATTGCGGTAGAAATTCGCATTCTGATTAATGGTATTGAACACATTAATGGTATCTCCCGGCTTGATCTCAGGCTGCTCCACGAATAAACTGCTAAGGTCGCTGTCGCAGTACTCGCACTTTTTCTTGTTAACTTCAGCGCCGCAATAGGGGCATCTCATATGCTTCCTCCTTTAACCATGCATCTGGGCGATAAGGAAAAGTATCGCCGCAATAACGCCGCCAATAATAATATACCTGAAGTAGTCCCTTGTAAGGTCATCTTCACGGTTCGCAAAATAGAAGAACGTTGGGTTCGTCGGGTCATAGCAGATCATTTCCTCGCTGTGAAGTTCATACCGTTCCTTACGGTCGGAAACGGTGTACTGAGCGGTGATCTTCCTGCCCTCCTCGGTGGTGTAGGTCACTACAGGGTATACTCCTTTAAGTCCCTGGGGCTCATGGTAATAGCCTGTTATCATGCCGTATACTGCCACACTTCCCTGTATTCGCTTCTTGACCATGAAGATGTGGTACATGAACAAAAGGAACATAAGCCCATATATCCCCACCAGACCGTAAAGCAGTTTACCGTTAAGGTAGGAATTTCCGACTATGAACAATGAGACTATAGCCCATAATACATCGGTTACATCAACTTTCATAGCTTACTCCGGAAACTGGACATGACCGGGGATTATCTCTGTATCATCGTAGGAAAGGGGGATATTCTCGTCGATTATCTGCTCGCCGTAGATATCAGTTATCCTGAACGTGAATGGACCTTTGCCCATTTCGGCGGATTCAAAGTAGTTATACGGGCGGCGCTTTATCTCGATGAACTCGCCGTCCTCACCCAGGTATTCCAGTTTAGTTATAGGATAGCGGTGGTTACGCACCTGAATACCGCACCAGAATTCAGTCGTACCCTCCTTGTATTTGTATGAAACAGGCGCATTTTCAGCGCTGTCAAGGGGAACTATCTTCCAGCTTACCGGCACTCTGCCCTTTTCCACTGGTGCAATAAGCGGAAATGCATCGGTATAAAGGTCAAGGTCGCCCTTTTTGCCCTCCGGCAGAAGGTCGGTAACAAGCATATTTATAGTACCCAGTTCGCCGGTGACTTCCAGGTAAGCGCCTGCAAGCTGAGCGTCATTATAGTCAGCAAGGTTCATGGCAACTATCCAGTAGTCAGTGGAAACAGGGTCAAGCATAGCGCAGCCGCCAACGTAGCCGCCGCCGTAGAAAGTACCGTCGCCGGTATGTACAGTACCCTTAGGCTCTAAGATAAGGCTCTCGTCGATAGTATACTCCGGCACGAAAGAAGTTTCCCCGGAGGAGGCGCTCCCCTTTCCAAGGAGATAGTCACCCAAAGCGGAAAGCTGCGACTTTTCAGCGCCCTTAGCCCTTGCTTCCGCCATATCGAAAGCGGTAACTTTTCCGTCGCCGTCATAGTCCATAGCTATCTCGCCGGCTGAGAAGGTATGCAGCGGAGAAGTGCCGAATACTACAGCCATTGCAGCCGCCGCTGCGATAAGGTTATTCTTCATAATGTATCACTCTCATTCAGATAACAAAATGTGAGTACACCAGCATAACGCCGATGAATATTATGATACCGCCTGCAATGAATTTGTACAGCGCTTCACGGATACGAAAGCCACGTTTTGAGCCGTATACGCAGTAGTCCGGTGAAGCAGGGTCATACTTTACAGGCAGAGGTGTCCGGTTGTCAAGGGCGTACTTGTAGTCCTTGTACTCTGCGCTGACCGGCAGAGTAAAGGGCAGGGTCGTGCGGACTTCGCTGCCGCCGTCTGTACGGTAGGTAAGCACCGGGCGATACTCGAAAGCAAACACGGGGATAAAGTTCACCATATGCACTCTGAGTTTCTTGTCCATGAGTATTACTTCCGCATCAGCAGGCAGGAAAGAAGCATCGTTTTCCATACGCCTCCTGCACTGGATAATACCGGCGGCGATAAGGGCTATACCGCCCAGAACCGCCAGTATACCAGCAATAAGCAGCATATACATCAGCAGATGATAACGCCTTCCTCAGACTCTACCAGCTCACCCAGGATATAAGCGTCCTCGCCGGCAGCCTTCAGTACTTCAACAGCCTTGTCAGCCTCAGTCTTGTCAACTGCAACGATCATACCAACGCCCATATTGAATGTGTTGAACATATCTCTCTCCGGGATACTTCCGCATCTTGCGATAAGGTCGAAGATAGGAAGAACCTGAACAGCATTTCTCTCGATCTTTGCAGCCAGATTCTTAGGGAGACTGCGGGGGATATTCTCATAGAAGCCGCCGCCTGTGATATGTGAGATGCTCTTGACATTGACAGCATCAAGCAGGCTGAGAATGGGCTTAACATAGATCCTTGTAGGAGTCAGGAGAGTTTCGCCCAGAGTAGCACCCAGGTCGTCGAAGTACATATTCAGCTTTTCCTCGTTAACGTCGAATACACGTCTTACCAGGGAGAAGCCGTTTGAGTGAACGCCGCTGGACTTGATAGCGATAAGAACATCGCCAGCCTTCTGAGTATCGGGCTGGAGTATCTTGCTCTTGTCAACCACACCTACTGAGAAGCCAGCCAGGTCGTACTCGTCCTCAGCCATAAGACCGGGATGCTCAGCAGTTTCGCCGCCGATAAGAGCGCAGCCAGCCTGTACGCAGCCCTCAGCTACACCTGAAACGATGTCAGCTATCTTCTCAGGGATATTCTTGCCGCAGGCGATATAATCCAGGAAGAAAAGGGGCTTAGCGCCGCAGCAGATGATATCGTTAACGCACATAGCAACGCAGTCGATACCAACAGTATCATGCTTATCAAGGATAAAAGCGATCTTTACCTTAGTACCAACGCCGTCAGTACCGGAAACCAGTACAGGCTCAGAGATACCGGTAAGGTCGGGCTGGAAAAGGCCGCCGAAGCCGCCGATACCTGAAAGAGCGCCGGGGATCATAGTCCTTGCGATGTGCTTCTTCATAAGTTCAACTGACTTATAACCGGCAGTTACGTCAACGCCAGCCTTCTTGTAGCTTTCAGAAAAACTATTGTTCATTATAATATCCTCCGTTATAGATTAAAAAAGCCTCAGCCGGCAATAGGTTCGCCGGGAAATGATCTTTGAAACAGCGAAGGGACTGCCGGGCTGAGGGGCTAATGCTTATTCTTTTCCGCTCCAGCAGTATGTGCAGAGGTTGCACTCAGGCAGACCGACTGCCTTTACCTTGCCGGGGAGCGACTGGAATTCCAGGGAAGTGAGTTTCAGACGGTGGCAGATCTCGTCACGCAGCTTTCTGCCACGCTCAGTGGAAGAATCGCTGTATTCTGCCAGGTACTTCACGCCCTCCTCGCCCTCGAATTCGTCGATTATCTGACGGGCGATGAGTTCCAGTTCAGAGTGGCTGCGGGAGAAGTTCAGGTACTTGCAGCCGTACATTATAGGAGGACAGGCGGAGCGCATATGCACTTCCTTAGCGCCGTTCTCGTAGAGGAATTCTACGGTCTCACGCATCTGAGTACCTCTTACAATGGAGTCGTCCACGAACAGAAGGCGCTTGCCCTCGATAAGTTCATGTACGGGAATGAGTTTCATCTTAGCCACAACGTTTCTCATGCTCTGGTTAGTAGGCATGAAGCTTCTGGGCCAGGTGGGGGTATACTTTATGAAAGGTCTTGCGAAAGGTATACCGCTTCTGTTGGCGTAGCCGATAGCGTGGGGAGTACCTGAGTCAGGAACGCCGCACACATAGTCAACGTCGGGGAGTCTGCCGGCAGCGATATCATTTTCAGCCATGATCTCGCCGTTTCTTGTACGCATTACCTCAACGTTCACGCCCTCGTAGCAGGCTGTAGGGTAGCCGTAGTAGGTCCAGAGGAAGGTGCATATCTTCATCTTTGAGGGGTCGCCCTCAGCCATGACTTCGCAGCCGTCCTTAGTGATCTTCACGATCTCGCCAGCCTGGAGTTCCTTGAAGGTGGAGTAACCCAGCTTCTGGAAAGCGAATGACTCAGTAGACAGGCAGAAACCGTCCCAGCGCTTGCCGATGACGATAGGCAGTCTGCCGAACTGGTCACGGGCAGCAATGATGCCGTCCTTGGTGAGTATGATAAGGGACATAGTGCCCTCGATCTTGCTCTGTGCGTAGCGGATACCCTCAACGAAGCTGCTTTTCTGTGCGATAAGCGCACCGATAAGGTCGCCGGAGTTGATATTGCCGCTGCTCATTGATTCAAAGTTAGCGCAGCCCTTTTCCAGGAGTTCGTCCACCAGTGCATCAGCATTTCTGATGATACCGACTGAACATACAGCGTAAAGGCCCAGTTTAGAGCGCACCATGATAGGCTGAGGGTCGGTATCGCTGATACAGCCGATACACAGCCTGCCTCTCATATTCACAACGTCTGATTCAAACTTAGTTCTGAAAGGTGAATTCTCGATACTATGGATACTTCTCTGGAAGCCCAGTTCATCGGAATAAGCGGTCATACCGCCTCTGCGAGTACCGAGATGAGAATGATAGTCAGTGCCAAAGAATACGTCGGTGATACAGTCGTTTGCGGAAGCCGCACCGAAAAATCCTCCCATACGATTATTCTCCCATCAGTCTCTTCATGATTTCCTGATAAGCTTCCTCTACGCCGCCCATATCTCTGCGGAAACGATCCTTATCAAGCTTTTCGTGAGTTGTGCTGTCCCAGAAACGGCAGGTATCAGGAGAGATCTCGTCAGCGAGAATGATAGTGCCGTCAGAAGTCTTACCGAACTCGATCTTGAAGTCGATGAGGTCGATGTTCAGACCCTTGAAGAACTTCA
>CAMOEP010000090.1 GCA_946612185.1 uncultured Ruminococcus sp. | reverse complement strand
CCCCCTTTTTCCACTTGGGTGTCCCCCTTTGGCGGAACGTCCGTAAAACTGACAAATTTAGTAAAAGAAACGGGCGACTTAAATAATTCCCAAAAAGTAAACGCTGCTGCCGCAGAAATTCTTTCTTTATCTATTGACAAATCATGTTTTATATGGTAAAATAAATGAAATTGCAAAAGAAGCTTCGGTTTCAGAGCAAGATCTTTGACCACCTGCTTATTTCCCGCAGGTCAAGGCCATACGGACAGCCGGGTCAAATGCCGACCGCCGTTGTTTAACGGCTGGCAACTTCTGTTGCCTTATTGATCTCCGGCACTCTCTCCCCCCACTCCTATATCTTTTCCCAATGAGTGCCATTTATATTTTATAAGTTAGTCAGCTTGTGAAATGTCAATAAGTGTAGTAAAAGGTATCTTTGCTGAACCACGAAGTATCTGCGTTTGCTATATGGATTCTGTTGCACGCATGGGCTGAGGTAAGTCTGTGCGTGTTTTTTTGAGGTGTGTTTATGGAAAATAAGTTAAAGCTGTATGGATTCAATAACCTGACCAAATCCCTGAGCTTCAATATATACGATGTGTGCTATGCCAAGACCCCTAAGGCACAGCTTGATTATATCGCTTATGTCGATGAGGTTTATAACTCCGAGCGTATCACCGATATAATGTACCACGTTACCGAAATGATAGGCGCACAGGTACTCAGCGTTTCAAGGCAGGATTACGACCCACAGGGCGCTTCCGCTACTTTTCTTATTGCCGATGATACTATGATACCCGCAGGCGGCAGCGAAACTGTTGCCCACCTGGATAAGAGCCATGTTACCGTCCATACCTACCCCGAATACCACCCGGATACCAGTATCGCTACTTTCCGTGTGGACATCGACGTGGCTACCTGCGGCAAAATAACCCCGCTTACTGCCCTTGACTACCTCATCGGCAGCTTCGATTCGGATATCATCACCATGGACTACCGTGTCAGAGGCTTCACAAGAAACCTCTCCGGCGAGAAAATTTTCATCGACCATGACATCACCTCCATTCAGAACTATATCGCAGAATCTACTCTCGACAGATACGACGCTGTGGATATCAACGTTTATCAGGCTAATATGTTCCACACTAAAATGCTCATCAAGGATATCGAACTCCAGAATTACCTGTTCAATACCGATGTAAGGGAACTTTCGCCACGAAGCAGGCTGGACATAACTAACGCTCTCAGGAGAGAGATGATCGAAATTTTCAGCGGAAGGAATGTGTTCGGAAATGGAACAATTATCTCAGGTTAATGCACCCATATACGAAGCCCTCAGACGCTTCAGACGTATGAGAGTTGTCCCCTTCGATGTGCCAGGTCATAAACGTGGACGTGGCAATATGGAGCTGACAGAATTTCTCGGTGAGGACTGCATGAACGTTGACGTTAACTCCATGAAGCCCCTTGATAACCTCTGCCATCCGGTGTCCGTCATCAAGGACGCTGAAATGCTGGCTGCTGAGGCTTTCGGTGCGGCTAACGCCTTCTTCATGGTGGGTGGTACTACCTCGGCAGTCCAGAGTATGATAATGTACGCCTGCAAAAGCGGCGACAAGATAATCATGCCCCGTAATGTCCACAGAAGCGCTATCAACGCCCTTATCCTTACCGGTGCTGTGCCAGTTTACGTCAACCCGGACGTTAACAAGCAGCTTGGCATCGCTCTGGGTATGTCCCCTGAACAGGTGGAGCAGGCTATCCGGGAAAACCCCGATGCCAAAGCCATTATGGTCAATAACCCCACCTACTACGGAATTTGCTCAGACCTTAAAAAGATAACCCAGCTTGCCCACGAACACGGTATGCTGGTGCTTGTTGATGAGGCTCATGGTACGCACTTCTACTTCGGTGATAATTTCCCGGTAACTGCTATGGCTGCCGGTGCTGACTGCGCCTCCGTAAGTATGCATAAGTCCGGCGGAAGCCTGACCCAGAGTTCTTTCCTGCTCATGGGCAAAAACGTTAACGCTGACTATATGCGCCAGGTCATAAATCTTACTCAGACTACCAGTGCTTCCTATTTGCTACTGTCAAGCCTTGATATCTCCCGCAAGCGCCTCGCCCTCAGCGGTAAGGAGATATTCGCAAAGACCGTGGAAATGGCTGAGTACGCCAGAGCCGAGATAAACAGCATCGGCGGCTACTACGCCTACTCCAGCGAACTTATCAACGGCGGAAGTATCTTCGACTTCGACAGGTCTAAGCTGAGCGTGTTCACCCTGCCCATTGGTCTTGCCGGTATCGAGGTATACGACCTGCTCAGGGACGAGTACGACATACAGATAGAGTTCGGTGATATCGGAAATATACTCGCTTATATCTCCGTTGGCGACCGCAAGCGTGATATTGAGCGCCTTATAAGCGCAATGGCTGAGATAAAGCGCAGGTTCGCCAGGGACGGTGCTGATATGCTCAGTCATGAGTACATCTCCCCTATCGTCGCTCTGCCGCCACGCAAGGCTTTCTATGCGGACAAGGTATCGCTCCCCCTTGAGGAGAGTGCAGGAAAGGTCTGCACAGAGTTCGTTATGTGCTATCCTCCGGGAATACCTATCCTCGCCCCCGGCGAACTTATAACGGACGAAATAATCCAGTACATCAGGTACGCTAAGGAAAAAGGCTGCCAGATGACCGGAACTGAGGATATAAACATCGAAAGACTTAATGTACTAAAATAATTATTTTAAGGTGGTTTTACTTTTATGAAAAAATTCGGTATTATGATGAACATTTGCATGGGTGCTACTATCAGCTTCTTCCTGTCGCTGGTGAATATGCTTGCATCAGGTCACTTTGCAGTACCCGGTTTCATTATCAGCTTCATCATCAGTACTATCATCAGCATCATCATCGGATTCATCGTACCTATCCCAAAGGTTGAGAGCAAGTTCTTCGCAAAGCACGGCATCGAGCCTCACTCCCTCAAGGCAAGACTCACCGGCTCGTGCCTGTCTGACTTCATCTATACTCCCATTATGAGCCTTGTAATGGTACTCTTTGCAAGAAACTCAATAGTAAGATCAGGCGCTCCCGCAGCAGCTATCCCTCCTCTTGTACCTATGTACCTGAAGTCACTGATACTCAGCCTTGTGGTATGCTACATCATTGTATTCATCGTACAGCCCATATTCGTAAAGGCACTTATGAAGAAGTTCGGAGTACCCGGCGGCGCACCTATGGGTGAAAAGCCGGAACAGTAAAGTAAAATATTGAATAAAGGCACTATGCCTCCGGTACTGATTTTTTAAATTACTGTCGGGGGCATATGCATTATAAATTATAAGGGGGTTTTTTTATGGAACTTTGGTTCACTGAACGACATACGCCAAATGTCAATTTTTCTATCAAGGTTGACCGCCAGCTTTACAGCGCTGTCAGCGAATTCCAGCGCATCGACGTTTTCGACTCCAAAGAGTTCGGCAGATTCCTTACCCTTGACGGGTATATGATGCTCACCGAAAAGGACGAATTCATCTACCACGAAATGATAACCCATGTGCCTATGGCAGTACACCCTGCGCCGGAGAATATACTCGTTATCGGCGCTGGCGACGGCGGCGTTGTCAGGGAACTTACCAGATACCCCACCGTAAAGAGTATTGACCTTGTGGAGATAGACGAACTGGTAATCGAAGTGTGCAAGAAATACCTGCCCACAACTGCTTGCCGCCTGGACGACGAGCGTGTACACATATTCTACGAGGACGGCGTTAAGTTCATTCGCAGTTGTGAGAATAAGTACGATGTTATCATCGTTGACTCAACCGACCCTTTCGGCCCTGGCGAGGGACTTTTCACCAAGGAATTCTACGGAAGCTGCTTCAAGGCGCTGCGTGAGGACGGTATCATGGTCAACCAGCACGAAAGCCCTTTCTACGACGAGGACGCTGCCGCTATGCAGCGCTCACATAAGCGCATCGTGGAGAGTTTCCCCATAAGCCGGGTCTACCAGGCACATATCCCCACATATCCCTCCGGTCACTGGCTTTTCGGCTTTGCTTCCAAAAAGTACCACCCAGTAAGAGACTTAAACAGCACCAAATGGAATCTGCTCGGTCTTAAAACCCGTTACTATAATACCAAACTCCATGCCGGTGCTTTCGCACTTCCAAATTATGTAGAGGAGCTTCTGAGAGATGTTGAATAAGAATATACAGACCTTTATCGCCTGCGACAGCGAATACCAGGATTCCAAGATAGTCATCTTCGGCGCTGGCTTCGACGGCACTACAAGTTTCCGCCCCGGTACACGTTTCGCACCTGCTGCTATCCGCAATGAAAGCTTCGGTATCGAAACTTACAGCCCCTATCAGGACAAGGATATGCTCGACTACTCCTTCTTCGACAGCGGCGACCTGGAGCTTCCCTTCGGCAGCGTAAGCCGTACCCTTGCGGATATCGCTTCCAGAACTGATACCATACTCACCGACGGAAAAATGCCTTTCATGATCGGCGGAGAGCATCTTGTTACACTGGGTTCAGTTATGGCTGTTAACGACCGCTTCCACGACCTGCATATCGTTCACTTCGATGCCCATGCTGACCTGCGTGACGACTACCTGGGTCAGAAGCTTTCCCACGCCTGCGTACTCAGAAGATGCCACGAACTTGTAGGCGATGACCACATCTACCAGTTCGGTATCAGAAGCGGCGACAGGGACGAGTTCCTCTTTGCCAAGGATCATACACATATGCACAAGTTTGACTTCGAGGGTCTGGAGGAAACTCTTGAACTGCTTAAAGACAAGCCCGTTTACTTCACACTTGACCTTGACGTGCTTGACCCTTCCATATTCCCCGGTACAGGCACTCCGGAAGCCGGCGGAGTATCCTTCGACGACCTGAGAAAAGCTGTTACTATGGTTTGCAGCAAGCTTAACATCGTAGGCTGCGACGTGAACGAACTCAGCCCTGTTTACGACCAGAGTGGTGTATCAACAGCAGTTGCCTGCAAGATAATCCGTGAAATGCTGCTGGCACTTTCGTGATGAAGAAAGTACTGTATTTTTATTTTCCAACAAGTTTTTAATACGGAGGTGCTATGGAAAGCAACGACCTTTTTCTTCTGATAGTCCCGGCGGTATTCCTTTTTGTGAGTATCGTGTTCCTTATAGTGGGAATGGCTATCGTAAAACATACCGAAAAACTCGTCCGCCGCTGTACCATTGAAGTTGATGCAGTGGTGGAAGATATGCGCCGTGATTCAAGAGTCGCAAGCGTGAAAAGCAGAACCGACCTGTCACCTATGCTTTATCCGGTTTTCCGCTACTCCTACGGCGGTACTGAGTACACGGCAGAAAGCCACTATGCTTCAAATCCGCCTAAGTTTTCTGTCGGTCAGCATACTACCCTGCGCATCGACCCTGACAACCCCACATCGTTCATTGCAGTCAGCGACCCTGTACCCCGTATACTTGGTACGGTTTTCAGTGTCATTGGTGCAATACTTATAGTTATCAGCATCGGCGTGGGAATAATGATGCTGACAAAGTATTTCAGATAGAGGTGAAATATGTCAAAATTATTCGCTAAATCTCAGCTACGGATCATTATCGTTCTTGCAGTACTTGCGATACTCACTTTTATCTACCGGTGCTGCGCATATTCCTTTGAAAATGACTGGTATAACCTGGAATACAAGAACTATATGAAGTCCCCGGACAGCTACTCCGTTCAGGAAGTGACTATCGACGATATCATCTGGTACAGCGGCTCTAACGATCCTGCGCTAACATATACCGACTTCTTCAAGTGCGCAGTCTTTGAGGTGACTTATGCCGGCGGTAAGACCGAAACTTACCGGGCTGCTGCCAAGTCCTCAGATAAAAAGGGCGACAGGATACAGGTCGCTTATGACGCTGACTTCGACACAAGGTATGATGAAGCTATAAGGGGCGTTCACCGCACTGAGGGAATTTACCTCTGTATACCTCGTACTGAGGTCATTAATAACCACACTGTCTCAGGCATTGCCGCAGCAGTTTCTGTACTGCTGTTTGTATCGGCTGTCGGTTACGCAGCTATCTGCTGCAAAAAGAATAAAGGGGCTTGATATGAACCAGAAAGTTAATATGATGCTTACCCTGGCTTCGTCGGTAACTATATTCCTTATGATGATATTATCGGCAATACCGCCAATAGCCACATTCTGCATCACCTTTCCAACTGCGTCGGACTCAAAAACGTTATGCGATCAGACTGTTGATGCTATAGTAGAATCAATAAATGTCAGCGATGATGAGGCTTATACTCCGGTATACAGCTTCACTTACAATAATATTATTTATTCTGCTCCGGGAGCAACTATTGATACTGCTCCGAAATTCTCCGTCGGTACTTCAAAACAGATATTCATCGAACCGGCGAACCCTTACCATGTCTATGATCCGGATTTTGACCTTTACAATATCCGGCATAAAGAACTAATCATAAACTTAACTATCCGTGGCGTTATCGCTCTGGCGGCTGTTGTTGTATCCGTCATTGCGGTGGTACGCTACAGGAAAAATGAATCAGGAGGTAACTGATATGGGAAAATGTATGATAATCGGCTGCGGAGGCGTTGCTTCTGTTGCTATCCACAAGTGCTGCCAGAACAGCGAGGTATTTGAGGGTATCATGATCGCAAGCCGTACTAAGTCAAAGTGCGACGCTCTCAAAGAGAAACTCCAGCCTACTACAAAAACAGTTATCGAGACTGCTCAGGTGAATGCTGATAATGTGGACGAGCTTATCGCCCTCATCAAGTCCTATAAGCCTGATGTTGTTCTCAACCTGGCTCTGCCTTATCAGGATCTTACTATCATGGACGCTTGCCTTGCTACTAAGACTCACTATGTTGATACTGCTAACTATGAGCCTCTTGATACTGCTAAGTTTGAGTACAAGTGGCAGTGGGCTTACCGTGAGAAGTTTGAGCAGGCTGGTATAACTGCCCTCCTGGGAAGCGGCTTCGACCCCGGCGTTACAGGCGTATTCTCCGCTTACGCTATGAAACACCAGTTCGACGAGATAAACTACATCGACATTCTCGACTGCAACGGCGGCGACCACGGCTACCCCTTTGCTACTAACTTCAACCCTGAGATCAATATCCGTGAGGTGTCCGCTAAGGGCAGCTACATTGAGGACGGTAAGTGGGTAGAAACTGAGCCTATGGAGATAAAGCGTGTTTACAACTTCAAGGGCGTTGGCGAGAAGGATATGTACCTGCTCCACCACGAAGAACTTGAATCCCTGGCACTGAATATCAAGGGAATCAAGCGTATCCGCTTCTTCATGACATTCGGTCAGAGCTACCTCACTCACCTGAAATGCCTGGAGGACGTTGGTATGACTTCTATTGAGCCTATTATGTATGAGGGCAAGGAGATAGTTCCCCTCCAGTTCCTCAAGGCTGTACTCCCCGACCCTGCTTCACTTGGTCCGAGAACCGTTGGTAAGACAAATATCGGCTGTATCTTCCGTGGTAAAAAGGACGGCAAGGACAAGAACTACTACCTCTACAATATATGCGACCACCAGGAGTGCTACCGTGAAGTCGGCTCACAGGCTATATCTTATACTACCGGCGTTCCTGCAATGATCGGCGCTATGATGATAATGACCGGCACATGGAAGAAGCCCGGCGTGTACAATATCGAGGAGTTCGACCCCGATCCGTTCATGGAAGCCCTCAACAAGTGGGGTCTGCCCTGGGAGGAAGACTTCAACCCCACCCTCGTGGACTAATAGGCAGGTCTTACGCCTTTTCTTGAGGGAAACCCTTTTGAAAAAGGGCTTTCCCTCAAACTCCCTTCCTAAAACTTCCAGCTTAAAAATTTTCCCTGACAGGGCATCTGGAAAAGTAGGTCGCTGCGACTTACTTGAATGCCCTGTCAGGGAAAATTTTAATCTTAAAGTCTTTGGAAAGGGGGTCTGGGGGGAGAACCTTTCTTCAGAAAGGTTTCCCC
>CAMOEP010000089.1 GCA_946612185.1 uncultured Ruminococcus sp. | reverse complement strand
AGAGCGAAAGTATCCATACCAGCGATATAGCTGTGGAAGATGTCCTCAGGAGTGAATGAACCACGTCTTGCCTTAGAGTCGAAGTTCAAACCGCCGTTTGTGAAGCCGCCAGCCTTGAGTACTTCGTACATACACAGTGCAGCGTCGTAAACGTTTGTGGGGAACTGGTCAGTATCCCAGCCGAGGAGGGGGTCGCCCTGGTTAGCGTCGATAGAACCGAAGAAACCGTTATCTCTTGCAACTCTCAGTTCGTGCTGGAAAGTATGCTGAGCGAGAGTAGCGTGGTTAGCCTCGATATTCATTTTGAAGTCCTTCTCCAGACCGTACTTTCTCAGGAAGCCGAGAACAGTAGCGGTATCGAAGTCGTACTGGTGCTTAGTAGGCTCCTTGGGCTTAGGCTCGATGTAGAAATCGCCTGTATAGCCGATAGAGCGTGCGTACTCAACAGCCATTCTCATAAGTCTTGCCATGTTGTCAAGTTCCAGACCCATGTTAGTGTTCAGCAGAGTCTCATAACCCTCTCTGCCTCCCCAGAAAACATAGCCATTACCGCCCAGTTTTACAGTGGCATCAATAGCCTTTTTGATCTGAGCAGCAGCGTAAGCGAAAACATCGGCTGAGGGTGAAGTACCAGCGCCGTGCATATATCTGGGATGATCGAAGCACTTAGCAGTACCCCAGAGGCACTTTATACCAGTTTCGTCCTGTTTAGCCTTAATATAATCAGTAACCTCGTCAAGCTTAGCGTTTGTCTCAGCAAGGCTGCCGTACTCAGGAGACAGGTCACGGTCATGGAAGCAGAAATAGCCGATCGACAGCTTGTCCATGATCTCGAAAGCAGCGTCTACCTTAGCCTTAGCTCTTGCAGCGGGGTCACTTTCGCCCCATGTCTTGTCAGCAGTACCTACGCCGAACATATCTGTGCCGTCGCCGCCCATAGTGTGCCACCAGGACAGAGCAAACTTCAGATGCTCCTTCATAGTCTTGCCAGCGATGACCTCATCAGGGTCATAGTACTTGAATGCGAGGGGATTTACTGAATCCTTGCCCTCATAGGGGATCTTGCCGATGCCTTTGAAAAATTCGCTCATAATAACCTCCAGTTAAATGAAATATATTATCCATTTCTGCGTCCCGTCGCACATTCAGCCGCTTAACCACCCATTGCCCGTGGAGGGAAACAGAGCAAAAGGGGTGCAGAGACCGACCAAATCTCAGGCTGAACGGTATCGGGGACCTCAGAAAAAGACTGGCGTGAGCAATTGGAAGCAGTTGTCAGTTGAGCAGGTCAATTGACAGCTTCCTTGACTCAGTATCGAAATAATCGTCAAGTTCTGCAACGTAGTAACGGAAGCAGACCTTTCCGTTGAACTTCATAATATCGCCGTTTTCTGAAACGCCAAGCTGTGCAAGCTGTGAATCGCTCAGGTCAGCCAGCAATACGGAGTCATTTACCTCAAGGGTATACAGAGGGTTGCCATAGTCATCAGTCCTTGCGTCACGGTTGAACTGCTTCATACATTTGCTGTTCATATCCTTAAAGTAGAGGAGTTCGCCCTGAACAGCGTCAGCTTCAAGAAGGAGTTCCTCAGAAGGATTGAGAACGTAGTAGCGGTTAGCAGCGTCCTTGCCGATATTGAATGTGGCAAGCTGCTCAGTAGTAAGATCATCAAGTTTGATTGGGTCAACATCCTTTGCGGTAAGACCCAGAGCAAAACGCTCGTTGATGTCCACATCAGCAAGCTGGAGGCGGGTATCAAAAGGATAGCCGAATTCTTCCAGTTCGCTCTCATTAAGGTGGACTTTGATAGTATCAGAAATAGCCAGAAGTTCCTCAGTGATCTCCTGTCTGGGCTTGCTGTCCCATTCGATATTGATCTCCTCGCAGATAGGTCTTTCTGTGAGAACTATACGCTCCTGATTTTTCAGGGTAAACTTAACATAGGGGTACACAACGTCAGCGTAATTAGGCTCGACATATACCGCAGTAGAGCCATTTGAGCTGTCCTCGGTATTTACCACTCTGTAGCGGTAAGTGCCTGTAGGTGATTCGCCGGACTGCACAACGTTCTGCTTGGCGGCGGACACGAAGAAGGAGGTAAACAGGAAGTAACCAAGTGCGCCGAAGATGTACAGCAGGAGTATCAGCGTGCCGATAGCGGTCTTAGCGCCCTCACCTGCGCCCGACAGGAGCAAGATGATAACGCCGGTTATGACCACTGGTATGATTATCTCCCATTCACCGAAGTACAAAAGCACCACCGGCAGCATCACAGGGAGTATCAGGAAGCTTGAAAGCCGTGTAACGAACTGCTTACGGGTATACAGCATCAGGAGAAGTGCAACTACTGACACCGCCGTAACCAGAAGGCATACTGAACCACGCTGGTCGATATGTATATTGTAAAATATTGAATAATAGCACAGATAGAATACAGCCACAGTATAAAACCCTGCGATCAGTGAAAAGAAGATCTTAGTGGCTCTGTGGGCGAAAAATTTCTTCATTATAACCTCCGTATATAATATGCGTGAACCGCATTAAGCTGTCATATAGATTTATTATATCATTTTTTTCCGTAACTTGCAATACATTTTTCAAACAAACAGTTACAGGAAGGTTACAATTTTTAAAGGATTTACATTTTCACCAATTTGGTGTATAATATAAAGGCAGATTTTCTACGGAGGATACATATGAAATTTAAATCATTTAGCGTAATTCAGCTTATTTTTGTTTTGTTAACTATCTTATGTATGGTTCTTATCTTCCATTTCTCCAGCGAGACAGCCGAGGAGTCCACGAACACCAGCGACGGCTTCACCGCAATCGCTATCAGCATCTTCTACCCGGATTTCGACGACCGTCCCCTTTATCAGCAGGAGAAAATTACCGATACCGTCACTTTTGCCGTTCGGAAGTGCGCCCACTTCACCATTTATGCCGCACTTGGGTTCTGCTGTGCAATGGCTATGGGACGGCGTAAACTTATCAGCCGGAAGAATTTTGCAGCGCAGGGCATAAGTTCCCTCTACGCCTGCACGGACGAGATTCACCAGATATTCTCCGACGGTCGGGCAGGGCGGTTCACGGACGTACTCATCGACTCCGCCGGCGCATTTACCGGAATACTTTTTGCGGCGCTGGCGGTACATATCGTCAGCCGCTTCACACGAAAAAAACTCCCCTGATATGGGGAGTTTTCCTTTAAGCAACACCACACAAAGACCGCCTGACGGCTTTGCGGTGTTGCCTTTATTCTTCCTCTTTTTTGATGCCGAAGATAACTCTGAGCAGCCCTGAAAGTAACCGGGGGCTTCTGATAACTACAACTTTCATCTGCGACCCTCCTTATGTGGTATACTCCATTATATTCGGCTCGCAGCATTTTGTTACATCTTCGATCGTACAATCAGTGCCGTTCCGCTTTTTATCCGCAGTACAGCGCAGTTTTCCGTTATTTCGTTGCTGACTCCTATGGGGAAAGCCGGGGTCATACGGTAGTTTTCAAGAGTATACTTCACTCCGGTAAAGCACTCGATGAAAACCTCACCGCCTGCGGCAAATACCGAGAAGTACCACCCGTCACGTCGCTCGTAACTGCGCTCCCCTGCCCCCTGGACTTCAAGTTCATTGGCAGAGCTGATTATCCGCATATTACAGCCGTTTTCATGGGCATACAAAAGGGTCTGGACATTTGCAATTGCGTGGTCGGTGCGTCCGCCCAGTGCGCCGTAGAGGTCAATTTCTGTAAAGCCACGCTTTATCGCCATTTTCACCGCAAGCAGAGTGTCAGTATCGTCCTTTTCGGGAACGCTCCGGTGTATCTCGGAAATTCCCGGCAATACGCCCTTGTAGGAGTCGAAATCCCCAACGATAAGGTCGGGAACGATATCGAGTTTCCGGGCATATTCACAGCCGCAGTCTGCGCAGATGAAGTAGTCGCCCTTTTTAACACTATCAAGAGTGAATCCGTCGGGTTCTCCTCCGGATAAGATAACACATTTACTCATTTCAGTTCCCATTCCTTTAACTGCTTGGCTTCTTCGTACATTGTGCAGTAACTTTCGTGGCGGCTCTTGTGTATTTTGCCAGCTTCTACAGCCTCAACCACCTTGCAGCCTTTTTCGCAAAGGTGGGCGCAGTCACGGAAGCGGCAGTCGCCCAGATAATCTGCAAATTCACGGAAACAGCCTGCAAGTTCGTCCTTGCGGATAATATCATAGCGGTTAGTCTCGAAGGTGGAAAATCCCGGAGTATCGGCAATATATCCACCCTCTGCCAGCTTGTAAAGTTCCGCATGGCGTGTGGTATGGCGACCTCTGCCAAGCTTGCGGCTTATCTCGCCGGTTGCGATATTCAGTGTAGGGTCAACGGCGTTCAGCAGCGTGGACTTGCCTGCTCCGGAGTTGCCGGTGAAAGCGCTTATCCTGCCACGGAGAATGTCCCTTACCGCCTGAATAGTCTCCGGACGGCTGTAGTCCACCTCCAGCACCTCGATGCCGATACTGCCGTAGATCTCGTGTATCGGGGAACTGTCCCCCAGGTCGGCTTTGGTAATTATCATCACCGGGGTAATGTTCTTGTACTCGGCAATGGCAATGAACTTGTCCAGAATCAGGTAATTAGGCGGCGGACTGACAGTTGACACGATGAAGATAAGCTGGTCAAGATTTGCAAGGGGCGGACGGATTATGTAGTTTCGGCGGTCGGCTATCTCGGAAATAACTCCGCCGCTGATAGTAACCGTGTCGCCCACGGCAGGGCTGATGCCTTTATTGCGGAATACTCCTCTCGCCCTGCACTCATATATGCCGTCAGGGGACTCTACTGAGTAGAGTCCCCCTAAGCATTTTATTATGATTCCGCTTGTGTCAGCGCCGTTCATCAATACCAAACCCAAGCGCCGTTTTCGTCATAGTAACCGAATGCAGGATCACCCTCAACAGGCTGAGGCTGAGGTGCTTCTGTAACTACCGGCTCAGTCTGTACCGGCTCAGGCTCAACATAAGGAGCTTCTGTAACTACAGGCTCCGGCTCAGGCTCCGGCTCAGGCTCAGGTGCTTCTGTAGGTGCTTCTGTAGGCTGCGGGAATCCGCCTACCTGTGTGAATGCGCCTGTGATATCCTCTGTCTCGGTAGAGGTTGTATTGTCAGCGAAGTTGAACCAGTATGTTCCGAGAGTTGCTCTTGCGCCAGAGTTAAGGTTTGTCAGCATAACTGTTACATATACCTCCTCGCCTGAACCCTGAACATTCTGGGTGATAGACAGCATTTCAGGAACGAAGAATGTAGGTGTTTCCTGAGTTGTGATAGTGCCGTCATCGTTCTTTATCATGAAGCTGAGAACGAATCTGCCGTTAGCATCGCTGGGGAAAGGAATTGTGAAAGGAATCTCACCGTCAGGTACTTTACCGTTACTGTACTCGAACACGATCTCCGTACCAACTTCGACCTTCTCGTTCTTCTCGATGCTCTGCTTAACGACTGTTCCTTCCTTCTCGTAGGAAGCAACGTCCTTTGTAACTACCTTGAGTCCTCTGTACTCAGCGTGAACTGTAGCCTCATCGACTTTCCAGCCAACGTAGTCGTCAACGTTTATCTGACCCTGGTCAGAACCCATGCTGACGTAGAGTATAACAGTTGAACCAACGTGAACCACTTCACCGGCAGCCGGTTCAGTCTTTATAACATTTCCCTTCTGCACTTCCGCACTGGAGGAGTTCTTGACTTCTACCACCAGGTCACGCATCTTCATCTGGTCTTTGGCAAGGTCAGCGTTCATATTGACAACATCGGGCACTTCCGCAGTTTCCATACCCTTACTGATCTTTACCTTGACTGTATCGCCCTTTTTGAACTCAGCGCCTTCTTCAAGTGACTGCTCGATGATAACGCCTGGCTCAGCCTCGTTATACTCCTTGCCGTCCTCCTGGAGCTGGATATTATTACCGTACATTGCAACAGCGTCGTTGAAGTCCATACCGATAAGGTTGGGCATCTTCCAGTCGTTTTTGTTCTTGTTTGTATCCTTGATAAGAGTACTCAGGAGAGTACCGATGAATATTACCGCAACGATGATAACTACAACTACGATAGCGGTAAGTACCGGTACTACCAGTGACGGACGATCTTCATCATCATCTTCCTCCTCGTCCTCCTCTGGTTCTTCGTAGTACATCTCGTTATTGTAAGCGCCGCCGTAGGGCTGCTGTGCCGGATAAGGCTGACCGCCATACTGAGGCGGCTGACCGCCGTACTGCTGCTGGGGAGCGCCTGCACCTGCATAAGCGGGCTGCTGGGGCTGGCTGCCGTACTGGGGCTGAGCCTGACCGGGTTCGGTGTCTACCACCTGAGAGGTGCTGAAGAATCTTGTATCCTCGACCTCCTCATCGACTTCCTGATAGTAGCCGAAGACGATATTGGGGTTAGCCTTGAATCTTTCGATATCGCCTATCATTTCAGCAGCAGTCTGGTATCTGTCCTCAGGAGCTTTTTCCATAGCTCTCAGGACTATCTCCTCCAAACCGTCGGGGATATCGGGATTTATAGCACGGGGACGCTCAGGAGTATCCTTCATATGCATAACAGCTATAGCTACCGGATTATCACTGTCGAAGGGCTTTCTGCCGGTAAGCATCTCATACATCATAGCGCCTACAGAGTAGATATCGCTCTTAGCGTCAGTAACGTTACCGCTTGCCTGTTCAGGGCTGATGTAGTGAACGCTTCCGATAGCCTGGTCGGTAGCGGTCTTGCCCTCCTCACGGGCAAACTTTGCGATACCGAAGTCCATGACCTTGATAGTGCCGTCGCTGAACATCATGATGTTCTGGGGCTTGATATCTCTGTGGACTATACCCTTGTCGTGGGCGTGCTGGAGCGCACGGAGTATCTGGATTATGAAGTGGACGGTATCCTTGGGGGTGAGTACCTTTTCTTCCTCGATGTACTCTTTCAGGGTGATTCCGTCGATGTACTCCATTACGATATACTGTATCTTATCTGAGAAGCCCATGTCGTATATCTTAACGATATTCGGGTGTGACAGGACTGCTACAGCCTTTGATTCGTTCCGGAAGCGGCGCAGGAATTCCTCATTCTCAGCGAATTCCTTTTTGAGTATCTTTATCGCAACATTCTTGTTGTCGATAACGTCCACACCCTTGTAGACCTCCGCCATGCCGCCGACACCGATCAGTTCAGTGATCTCATAGCGTCCGTCCAGCTTCTTGCCAATATTCTTGTCCATTCTCTTTTCCTTCCTTTTACTCAGAAATTACCGCAACAGTAACATTATCACGGCCGCCCTTTTCCAGAGCAAGATCAATAAGTTCCTTGGGGATATCGTCAAGATCCTTATCCTTGATAGTGCTGTATATTTCATCGTCCGTACAGTATCCTGACAGTCCGTCAGAACAAAGCAGCAGACTTATGGGGTCATCGTAGTCGATCAGGAAAGTATCCGTGAGTACGGTCTTTTCCACTCCGACAGCCCTTACGAGCATATGCTTCTGGGGGTGGGTCTGCATTTCCTCCTCGGTTATCTTGCCCTGTTCATAGAGCATCGCCGCAACGTTATGGTCGCTGGTTATCTGGTGGATACCCTTGCTTGTGATAAGGTAAGCACGGCTGTCGCCCACATTTGCAATAAAGGCAGTCTTACTGGTGACGAATGCCGCCACACAGGTAGTACCCATACCGAAGTTTTTGAAATCCAGTCTTGCCTTAGTATAAATCACGGAATTGGCTGCTGACACGGACGATATAAGGAGTTTGCGAATATCGTCGTTGCTCAGTGACTCACTGTAGCCCTGGCTGAACCGCTGGAAAAACTCCTCAATTGCTATCATGCTGGCTTCCTTGCCTGCACGTTCGCCGCCCATACCGTCGCATACCACGGCAAGAATGTTATGGCCAAAATATTCGCATCTAACTGCGTCCTGATTTTCTTCACGCCTCAGACCGATATCAGTATCGAATCTGCATCTCAATGCTCCGCACCTCCGC
>CAMOEP010000088.1 GCA_946612185.1 uncultured Ruminococcus sp. | reverse complement strand
TTTCCCCACCTTTGCCGATTTTTACCGGCATTGTCTTCCTGAAATCCGTTGGTCGGAAATTTATGTCCCCTTATTTTCCGGCAGTCTCCTTGTCGTCCACATTTCTACGGCAGCCGGCAGTTTTCTTGTATGGCGGAAAATGTTTCACAGAAAGTAAGAATCTGTCCACATATGGATTCAAGCCCCGGTATATTCTTTCTCAAAAGTTAAAGACTTGTTAAGAATTGTCATGCTATAATGATATCACAGAAAACGCAAAGGAGTATCAGAAAGGAGATTACCATGTTTCTGCGAATTCTAAAAAATGACCTTAAACGCAAAAAGACCATGAATGTTATACTTCTGCTGTTTGTGATCTTATGCTCGATGTTCGCTGCGGCAAGCATCAACAACATCATCGCCGTTACCGGCGGTATCGACAACTACTTCGACAAGGCGGACGTTCCGGAGGTTATCGTGGACATCGCCACTTATACAGATAACGACTTCGCTGAGCAGATATGCGCTCTGCCCTCAGTAAAAGACGTGAAAAGAACCGACTACCTTGTGGTGCTTAGTTCAAAAAACTTCAGCATCGACGGCAAGGAACTTACCAATTTCATTAATCCTGCCGCTATCTTCGCTGATGACCAGATGCACATAAACTTCTTTGACGTGGACAACAACACTATAAAAGATGTCGAACAGGGCTGCTTCTATGCCAATGCACCTTTTCTCACCGACCTTGACATCAAAGAAGGCGATATGGTGAAGATCACCGCAGGCGAGGTCAGTATTGACCTGAAATATATGGGACGCTTCAAGGGTGCGCTGTTTAGTTCAGAAGAAACTTCAAATCCGTACATTATGATAGACCGTGCAGACTTTGACAAGCTGGATAAAGATGCCAACGCACACGTCATGTACATCACAAGGCTTTATATGAACGGCGCAGATAAGGAAGAACTTGCTGCATTCGTAGAAGAACATGAAGGTGTCAGCGTTGCTGCAAGGGACTATTTCAAGAACCTGTACCTCTATGACATGATAGCCGCCTACATTATGATGATAATAAGCATAGTGCTTATGATGACTGCTTTTGTAGTGCTGAAATTCTCTATCGGCTTCACAATTTCAGAGGAATTCCGTGAGATAGGCGTAATGAAAGCTGTTGGTATTCAGAACGGCAGTATCAGAGGACTGTACATCGTAAAATATCTTGCGATAAGCATAGTGGGTGCGGTGATAGGATTCCTTTGCTCACTTCCGCTTACTGACATGATGCTAAGGGCGGTATCCGGCAATATCGTTCTTGGAAGTGAACACAGTAAACTTATGGGGCTGCTGAGCGTTGTATGCGTTGTGGGAATTATACTTCTGTTCTGCTACACAAGCACACGCCGCATCAATAAGCTCTCGCCCATTGACGCAGTAAGAAGCGGTCAGACCGGCGAGCGCTTCGGCAAAAAGAGTATACTGCATCTGGGCAGGTCAAAGCTTCCGGCAACAGGTTTCATGGCAGCAAACGATGTGCTTAGTGCGCCTAAACAGTTCGGCATGATAACCTTGGTATTCGTTCTCTGCCTTATGATGATGAACCTTATGTCGAACTTCTCCCTGACCCTCAGTGATAAGAGCATTTACCCGTTCTTCGACGTTCCAGACTGCGATGCGGCAATAGTGGATTCAAATTACTGCAAAGATATGTTCAGCAACCAGGGCAATACAAGAGATATTATCAGCAATACAGAAAAGCTTCTTGCTGACAATGGTATGCCCGGTAAATGTACTATAACCGTAATTACGCAGTTCATGGCACACAATGGCGACAAGCATACAAAGCTTGAGTTTAATTCTCTGGTAGGCAACACTGACGAGCAGCTTACAGTTGACGAGGGATATGTTCCGCAGAAAAAGGACGAGATAATGATGAATATCAGCGCTATGAACGAACTTGGCGTTGGTATAGGCGACCACATAACTGCCAATATTGGCGGTGAGGAGCGTGAGTTTATTATCACGGGCAGACATTCCTCATTCCAGACGAAATCAGCTTTTCTCTGCAATAACTATATTGTGGAGGATATCCCTGCGCTGGGCTTTATGATGGGAGTTCAGATCAAATTTGACGGCGATCCTGATGATGCACAGATAGCCCGTAACATTGATAAGATCAAAGACCTTACCGACTGCGAGAATGTATTTACGATCTCCGACGTGATAAAGCAGTATACAGGCATATCCGACACCCTGGACACCATAAAGTACATGATAATGATACTGACAGTTATTGTTTCCGCAATGATAGCAGTTCTCATGGAGCGCTCGTTCATCTCTAAGGAAAAAAGCGAGATAGCACTGATGAAGGCTGTTGGTATCTCAAACGGCAGTATCATCGGACAGCATACGCTCAGATTTGCTGTTACAGCAGTTGCAGCCTGCCTGCTGTCGAGCGCAGTTCTCATGCCTGTAAGCAACTTTTTAATGAACCGCATATGTCTGCTTATTGGCGATATTGCCGGCATGAAATGTATTTGCGACCCGGTTGAGGTGTTCCTTATCACACCAGCAATAATTATCGGCATCACTTCCGTTGGTGCATTTATCACCGCTTTCTGCACAAAGACTATCAAAGCCAGCGACGCTGCTTCAATAGAATAAGGAGGATAACTATGAATACAGTTTTACAGACAAAGGGACTTTGCAAGACCTATATCGTTAACAAGCAGCAGAACAATGTTCTGAAAAATGTTGACCTGACTATCAGCGAGGGCGAAATGGTGGCAGTTATGGGACCTTCGGGTTCAGGCAAGTCCACCCTGCTCTACTGCGCTTCCGGAATGGACAGAGTTACCGCCGGTGAAGTTATCTTTAACGGAAAGGATACTGCAAAGCTTTCTGACAAGTCACTTTCACAGCTTCGCCTTGATGAAATGGGATTCATATTCCAGCAGATGTATATGATGAAGAATCTGTCTATCCTGGATAATATCATACTTCCGGCGGTAAAGTCAAAGAAGAACACCGAAAGCCGCAAGGAGACTGAGGAGCGTGGACGGCTTCTCATGCGCAGGCTGGGCATTGGCGACGTGGGAGATAATGATATCAACGAGGTTTCCGGCGGACAGCTTCAGAGGGCGTGTATTGCAAGAAGCATGATAAATGATCCCAGGATCATTTTTGCGGACGAACCGACAGGTGCGCTCAACCGTTCCAGTTCTGACGAGGTAATGGAGCAGCTTCTCTCGCTCAACAATGACGGTACGACTATTATGTGCGTGACCCATGACCCGAAGGTTGCGGCAAAGTGCAGCCGTGTGCTGTATATAGTTGACGGCGGCATCATGGGTGAAAAGGAAATGGGACACTTTGACGGCGGAGAAAAGGAACTGCGTGACCGTGAGCGTGACCTCAACACCTGGCTCATGGAACAAGGCTGGTAAGCTGTGCCAGCTTAACCGCCCCCACGTTGACGCTCGTTAACTCGCTTACCTTAGTAGAACATCGCATTTTGCCGTCGCTCAACCGAATTTTGCAGGGTACAAAAGTTCTCCGGTAGAACTGTAAAGTATCACATTTACAGAATTCCCGAATAGAACCAAGTACCATTGCAAACACGGTTGAGCGCAAGCTGAGCCAGCTTGACCGCCCCCACGTTGTCGCTCGTTAACTCGCTTACCTTAGTAGAACATCGCATTTTGCCGTCGCTCAACCCGCTTTTCAATGGTACTAAGTTCTATTCAAATAATTCTGTATACTTGCTGTTTTACAATTTGCCCGGAAAACTTTGTACCAGTACAAACAAGGTTGAGCGACGGCAAAAGCACCGTTTCTATTATGTAAGCGAGTTAACGAGCGACAACGTGAGAAGCGGTCAAGCTGGCACAGCTTGCAAGCGACAACGTGGGGGCGGTCAAGCTGGCTCAGCTTGCGGCTTGATATTTTTTGGGGAATGTAGTATAATGAATTTGGTGGTGATATTATGACCGATATTCTTATTGTTGAGGACGACAGGGAACTAAGCGCCCTGCTGACCGACTTCCTCCGTGCCGAAAACTATACCGTTTCTACCGTCGAAAGCGGTGAACGTGCCCTGGAACTCTTTGAACGATACGGCGCTCGGCTTGTGGTGCTTGACATCAATCTGCCTGATGTGAACGGCTTCGCTGTCTGCTCCAGACTCCGTGAAACTGCCGATACCCCTATCCTCATCGTCAGCGCAAGAACTGACAAGGAAGATAAACTCAACGGGCTTGACCTGGGCGCTGATGACTATATCGAAAAGCCTTACGATATAGATATCCTGCTCGCTAAGATCAAGGGCATTTTCAAACGCCGCTATCAGCGCAGTATGATATCCGCAAAAGGTGTTACCCTGAACCTTGCCGACAAAACTGCTGAAATTGATGGTGAGCCTCTGGAACTTACTGCTAAGGAATTCGACCTGCTCGCCCTGCTTATCGAAAATCAGGGCAAGGCTCTGAAAAAAGACTACCTTTTCTCAAGGGTCTGGGGCAGCGACAGCGAATCAGAAACTCAGACCCTCCATGTGCATATCAACCGTCTGCGCCAGAAACTCGGTGATGACCCCAAAAATGCAAAGCGTCTGCTGACTGTCTGGGGCGTGGGGTATAAATTCGTATGATAATATTCAAACGACTGTGTTTCACTGTAATTTCAGTTTTCATACTTCTGGCGGTAATGCTCAGCGTATTCATCGTGAAAAAGAATGACTGCGGAAACGGTCTTTATCGGGTCGAGGCTAAAAGAATAGCTGACGAAATAAATGATACCGGCAGCTATTCCCCCGAAAAATATCCGCATATCACCGGCGTTTACTCCGGCAGCGACATTTTCAGAAGCGATTCACATTACATAATTATCGAAGCCGGCGGAACTCTCTACCGTGTGGAGTACTCCGTGGAAAACGTGCGCAGTACTCTCATCGCCGTCAACTGCACAATGGCGGCGATCCTGCTGGTGATCTGCACCGTTCTGCTTTATATCCACAAGAACATCATCAAACCCTTCACCCGGCTCAATAACGTTCCGCAGGAACTTGCAAAGGGCAACCTTTCCGTCCCAATAACCGAGGAGAAAAGCCGATTTTTCGGAAAATTCACCTGGGGTGTCAATCTTCTGCGTGAGAAAATTGAGTACGACCGGCAAAAGGAACTTTCTATGCAGCGTGACAAAAAACTGCTCCTGCTCTCCCTTTCCCATGACATAAAAACTCCGCTGTCTGCAATAAAACTCAATGCCAAAGCACTGGCTAAAGGCATTTACACCGATGAGGAAAAACGCCGGAACGCTGCGGAAAGCATCAATGCCCGTGCTGACGAGATAGAGCATTTCGTAAGCGAGATAACCAAAGCCGCCAGCGAGGACTTCATGAACTTTGAAGTGACCCAGGGCGAAGCGTTCCTCAGCGCTGTCATCGGTAAAATAACCCAAAGATACGCCCCGCAGCTTGCTGTAGCCGGAACTGCTTTCGAGGTGGCAAAGTTCAGCGACTGCCTCCTCTCCTGCGATGCCGACAAGCTGTCAGAGTGCTTGCAGAATCTTGTGGAAAATGCCATAAAATACGGCGACGGCAGACGGATAAGCCTGAGTTTCGATAAAATGGACGGCTGCCAGCTTATCACCGTTTCAAATACCGGCTGCACCCTCCTGGAAAATGAACTGCCCCAGATATTCAGCAGTTTCCACCGGGGAAGCAATGCCGATAAGGTTCAGGGAAACGGTCTGGGGCTGTTCATATGCAAACGCCTTATGTCCCTCATGGGCGGCGAGGTGTATGCTGAGATAATTGACGGCTGCTTCAGCGTGACGCTGGTGGTGAGACTGGCGTAGAAATTCGCCATATGTGGACATTTTTTTATCAAACGCAGTCAGCCGGGGAATTGCCGGTAATCCTCCTCCAAAAACTCAGCCCCAGTAAAATCGCAATTCTTAAAATGGGGAATTTTCTGGATAATTTGCCGTTTTAGCTGTTCATCAATGAGGACACTTTCGCTATCGTGATATGTAAAAGTATTCGTGAAGCCGGAAGAAATTGTTTCGCCTGAGTCAATATCGACACTGCACCACTGAACCTGAGCGAATCCATTATTCGCCGCAAATAAAACCTGCGTGCCGTCCGGGGAAAATTCTGCATAATCAAATCTGACGTTATCCTCTGCAAATTCCGAAAGGTCTTTATCCCATAAAATAGCCGAATTCACGCAGTCCCAGAGCAGCGCATAGTTATCATCAAGAAGGACTGCCAGAAACCTTTTATCCGGCGAATTTACGGCATATTTCTCCCAATTTGAAACGCTTGAAACATTGCAGTTTTCGTCGGAAACCGTATGCTCATTATTGCTGAAAACAGCAAGCCTGTAGACCTTGCTGTACCTGAAACTGCACGGAAATTCGCCGTTATTGCTGAATTTCAAATTGCACGGAATATTCATCGGCAGCGGAAGATCGTTGAAATTCACATCGCATATCAGCCCGTTTCTTGCGGCAGCCATGACCTTCATCACGTTTTCGGTTATGCGGAGATCGTCGCACTTCGCATAAAACTTTCTGTACATTTCAAGCAGTCTGTCAAGAACAGTTTCCCTGTACCAAAAGTCATAATCATTGGGAGTATTTTTATAGTCACCGATTATCTCGCCCATTAGCCTGTAAATACTGTTCTCATCATCAGTGAACCAGATTTTAGTAAAATCTTGCTGTTTCATTACTGCGGTTATTTCATCAGCGGAACAGTTTCCATAGGCTGTGCAGATCGCCTCGCACAGGTTCACCATATGTCTTGCTGCAAAGTAGTCACGGTAGTATTGATGCATGAAACGGAGCATATAGGGCTTTGTTTCGTCAGGCACAATGAAGCCGATATTGTTCAGAATCAGCTCAATAAAATCATCTCTCGTCCTGCATTCAAGCAGGACTTTTTTGTTCATTCCACTCGGAGCAATATAGTTCTGAAATACCCTATCATCAAGCAAATAGAACTCAACAGCACTGTCCACCGCTTTCAGCAGATCAGTCCTTGAAAGTTCCTGAGTGAAATAATCTCCGCACATATTTTTCGTAGCATAAGGCAGAGCATATCTCACAACAAACTGCATGATCTCATCGTTTCTAAAGCTGCTTTGAACGTATGAATCAAGGAGTTTTCCCCGTGTGTTCATGTCTCCGTCCGGCTGATTATACATATTCAGAAACAGCGGTATTCTGAGGATTTCAAGCATTTTCACATTAACAGAAACGCAGGATAGTCTCCTCGATAATTCAGCATCTGTAACACCAGCAATCTCGATTTTATCAAAGTCCTGAAACACTTCAAGCTGCGGAACAGTCCGTCCGGAAATAACGATACGAACATTTTTCCAATAAGTGCAAATCTGTTCAAGTTCACTGACAAATGACCTCTGTGTATCAGGCGGCATCTCGTTCAAACCGTCGAGCAATAAAGTGCAAATACGCTTTCCGTCCACCGGTACAGATCTGAGCATTTTTTCAAGTTCAGTAAGCTGCTGCAAAACGGTTTTCTCGCCCTCGTTTGCTGTCAGAGTTTCATACGTCAGATACTCATACTGGTAGTGAAATTTCAGCAGTATATTCAGTAAGAGCCAGCAGCTTTCCACAGAAAAATTCTCGTGCAGTTCATACCTGTACTGATATAATGGGAAGTAAAAGTTCATCGTGTCCTTATTATTAATAGCACTTTTCAGGACAGTTGTCTTTCCGACTCCGCCAGTTCCGTACAAGAATACATTTCTAAATTTTGGCAGTATTGTTATACTTTTGCCGCCCTGCTTAAATTCAAGCTGATACTCCATTTTCCCGGCTTTCTGGCGCATGGAATTTTCCCTGATATTATCTGTCAAGCTGATCGGAAGTTCAAGATCAAGGGAGTTATCGTCACTAAAACGGAACACCTGAAACGTCCGCCTGTCGGGACATTCAAGCAGGTCGATCCTCTCCGCCGCAGACGGATTTTTGTGGACATGATACAGCAGTCCGACCAGCAAAGCCTCTA
>CAMOEP010000087.1 GCA_946612185.1 uncultured Ruminococcus sp. | reverse complement strand
TCAAGTTCCTCGAAAAGCTCCTCGTCGATCTTGGTAAAGGAGTTGAATATCCTTTGCAGACCGCCGAAAAAGTTGTCTCTGGTCTTTCTCAGACCTTCTGCTATTTTCTGAAAAATTCCCATATGATCCTCCAAATCTATGTTAGAACCTGCCTTCATAAGTGAAAAGGCTTGTAAAGACAAGTTCTCAGGCTACTGAACGTCAGCCACGTCCTCCTGGAAATCCACCTGCTCCATTTTCAGCAGCTTGGATATGCCGTCCTCCTGCATGGTAACGCCGTAGAGGACGTTTGCTTCCTCCATTGCGCTTCGGCGGTGGGTGACCAGTACGAACTGTGTCGTGTCGGTAAACTTTTTAAGGTACTGTGCATACTTCCTGACATTCACCTCATCAAGTGCTGCATCTATCTCGTCAAGTATACAGAACGGCGCAGGACGAAGCCGGAGTATAGCAAAATATATCGCTATAGCCACAAACGACTGCTCGCCGCCTGAAAGGGATATAAGGTTTTTGATGACCTTTCCCGGCGGTGCTACGCTTATCTCTATGCCGGATTCAAGCACGTTGTCCGGGTCAGTGAGGATAAGTTCCGCCTTGCCTCCGCCGAAAAGTTCCACGAATATACTTTTAAAGTTACTGTTGATTATCCGGAAGCTTTCGGAGAATATCCGGCACATCTCCTCGGTGAGACTGGTAATGATGCGTTCCAGTTCCGCTTTCGACTTCTGAACGTCCGCAAGCTGTGCGCTGAGGAATTCGTATCTTTCGGATACTTCCTTGTACTCCTCGATAGCGTCCACGTTAACGCTTCCAAGTCCACGGATCTTATTTTTCAGTTCAGTAAGGCGGTGCTGGGCTTCGTTGATGTCGTCAAGCTTCTGTGCCAGGGCGACCGCTTCCGAACGGGTAAGTTCGTATACCTCGTCAAGCTGCTTTATGATATAATCACTGTCACGGACTACCGAATCCCTGCGCTCCGTAAGGCGGGTCATTTCGCCGGAAAGCTGTTCCTTTGCCTCATTCAGCCCCTTCATACCCTTTTGTATCTCATTGACCAGACGGGTCTGCTCAGTATGGATATCCTGATAGCGCTTTATTTCCTTGCGGTAATTCTCAGCGTTGTTCTTTGTGTTTTCAAGTTCGGTATTTATCTTGGTGATATCCTGTTTTTTCTGGGCGATAAGTGTATTCTGCCGGCGTATTTCCTCCTCGAAGCGGCTGCTGCCAGAGTCAAGGTCGGTAAGCGACTGCTCTGTGCGCTTTGCTTCAAGTTCCTGCGCCTGAACGTCCTTATCAAGCGCCATATCCCTTATTCTCAGGTTGGAAAGTTCCTCTGAAAGCTCAGCCCTTTTAAGGCGCAGTTCCTCACGGGAATGTTGTCCCTGTGCAAGGTGCTGTTCAGCTTCGGTGATATCGAGTACAAGCTGTGCCAGAGACTTTTGTGTCTCATCAATTGTATGCTGGGAAGCGGCTATTTTTTCCTCCGCTTCCTTTACCTGTCTGTCAGCAGCAGCGGTCTGACCGCTCATCTGTTCTATCAGCGAACTGAGCCTTGATATCTCCGCATTAATCCGGACTTCCTCGCCGTTACACTCAGCTATCTCAGACTTTGCCGCCTCCACATCGAATCTAAGTTTCTCAGTCTCGGCACGGAGTTTTTCAGCCTTTGCGCTCAGTTCGTCACGCTTCACGGAAAGTTCCTGCATCTCACGGTCAAGGGTATCTATCTCGTTCTTTCTGGTGATGACTCCCCCGGACTTTACCGCCGAACCGCCGGTGAATGAACCGCCGGAGTTTATCACCTGACCGTCAAGGGTGACGATGCGGAAACGGTAGCTGTACCTTTTTGCGATATTGGTCGCACTGTCGATATCCTCCGCAACAACTGTCCGTCCCAGGAGGGAGGAAATGATGTTGCTGAACCGGCTGTCGCAGCCTGCTATACGGTCGGCAATGTCCACGAATCCCTCGCAGTTTTCCAGACCAGTTTCCCGGAGGGTGTAGCCCTTTATCGAGGTAAGGGGCAGGAATGTAGCACGTCCGCCCTTCTGCTCTTTCAGGAATCTGATACAGCGCTTGGCGATGTCCTCGTTTTCCACGATGATATTCTGCATTGCGCCGCCCAGAGCGGTCTCTATCGCTAAAGCGTACTCAGGACTTACGCTTATATTCTGTGCGACTGTTCCGAAAATGCCGCCGATACGACCCTGACGTGATGCACGGAGTACCTGCTTTACACTTCCTGCAAAGCCCTCCATATTGTTTTCCATGTCGCTGAGTATCTTCCGGCGCTGCTGTCTGCCCTTGAAGTCGTAGAGTATCCTTTCAAGGTCGGTCTTAGCGTCCTCGAAGCCCTGACTGCGTGACTGGAACAGCTTTTCGATACCGGAGAGTCTGTTTTTAGATGAAGTGAGCCGCTGGGCATTTGCGGCAAGAGCGTCCTGATTCTCAGTAAGCTGACGGCTGTAGTCCGCCACGATACTATCAGCGGAGGAACTGCTGCTGCGAAGTTCCTCAAGGCGCTGCTTCTGTTCCTCAATTGCCTGCTTTGCGCTTTCTGCGGTGATTTTCAGGCTGCTCTGGCGGATATACATCTCGTTTATCTCGCCGGTAGTCTTATCCACGTCAGCGCCCAGTTCAGTGCTTTCCGCCTCGGCGCTGCGCAGTTTCTCCTCAGCCTGGGCGATCTCGCTCTGCAAGGCTTTTTTCTGCTCATTCAGCGACGCTATCTTCTTTTCGATATCACGCTTTTGCAGATTAAGTTCACGCCTTGTCTCGTCCGCATCGGTAATGCTCCGTTTAGCGGAACGGATAGCTTCCTCGCAGTGTTTTATATCATTTTCCAGTACTGCGATATCCGCCTTTTTCCGGGAGGATTCCTGCTCCTCCTCCAGCATTTTCCGGCTGAGTTCATCGGACTTCATCGTTGACTCCTGCATACGCCTGTAGCCCTGCTGGAGTCTTTCCTCCTGGGAAGCGATATCGTTTTCCAGGTTCTCGTACTCATTATTACTGACAAGTATCTTTTCTTCGAGGGCTTCAAGCCTGGCTTTCAGTTCGTCCAGCCTTGTGACCCAGACGGATATCTCAAGCTGTTTTCGCTCATTTGCAAGCTTTACGAAGCGCTCCGCCTTTTCAGCCTGGGCTTTCAAAGGTTCTACCCGGCTTTCCAGTTCCGTGAGGATATCCGTAAGGCGCAGGAGGTTTTCCTGGGCGGCGGTAAGCTTACGCTCGGCTTCCTGCTTTTTGTAGCGGAATTTTGATATACCTGCGGCTTCCTCGAAAATGTCACGGCGCTCATTGCTTTTTGCGCCCACTATCTCAGCGATGCGTCCCTGACCGATTATGGAGTAGCCGTCACGACCAAGACCGGTGTCCATGAAAAGCTCGTTTATGTCTTTAAGTCTGCACGACTTGCCGTTTATCAGGTACTCGCTCTCGCCGCTGCGGTAGAGTTTTCTTGTGACGGATATCTCGTCATCCATATCCTCTATGGTATGGTCGGAGTTGTCGATATTTATTGTAACTGCGGCGAAACCCATAGGTTTTCTTGCCACTGTACCTGAGAAGATAACGTCTTCCATTTTGTTTCCACGGAGAGTTTTAGTTGACTGCTCACCCAGTACCCAGCGTACTGAGTCACCGATATTACTTTTTCCGCTTCCATTAGGCCCGACTACCGCCGTCAGACCCTTGTCAAAGGTCAGGCTTATCTTGTCCGGGAAAGACTTGAATCCTTGTATTTCCAGGCTTTTCAGGTACATCAGTTCACCTCCGCAAATTCACCTCATATACCGGCACATCGTCGCTGCCGGTAAGCTTTATATCAATACCATTTTTTCTGAAATAATCGCTGTTCATTTTCCTGTGACCGTATCCGGGACTTATCCCTTTGCGGCATATCTCAAGTACTGCCCTGCCGGAGGAAATGCCGTTTTCTCTGAGGCACTCCTCAATTTTCCGGCGGTAGATATAGCTTTCGCACATTTCCCGGAACGCCGGGTGATAGTATCCGCCAACCATATCACGTTCCACAAATTCGCTTGCATGGAGTCCGCATTTTATGACCCTTATGCCTGCCTCATGGAATCTCAGAAGCATCAAAGCGCAAAGCTGTGCCATTTCGTCAAGGGTGATATAGTCCTCCGGCTTCATGATATCCGCAAGGACAGTCCCCTTCAGAACGACGGTGGGGTATATCCTTACGGTATCCGGCGAAAGGTCGATGATGCGCTGCATAGTCAGCATATCACGCTCCGGACTGCTTTTGTAAAGCCCGGTCATCATCTGTAGTCCCAGTTCAAAGCCGTAGGAGCGGATAAGCTGCGATGCCTCAGCCGCATCACCGGCAGTATGTCCCCTTTCGTTAGCGGCAAGCACCTCGTCCACCATTGACTGCGCACCCAGTTCAATTGCGGTAACGCCATACATTTTCAGTATATCCAGTATCTCCGGTGTGATGCAGTCCGGGCGGGTGGATATGCGTATTCCTCTGACCTTGCCCTCTTTGACAAAGGGGTGCGCCGCCTGGAGAAGTTCCAGCATATACTCCCGGTTTATTGCGGTAAAGCTTCCGCCGAAGAACGCTATCTCTGCATTTTCCGGCTCATTCATCTCCGTTACTGCCTTGCTGCATATCTGCGCTGTTTCCAGCCCTGTAGGGGAATGTTGAGCGCCGCTTATGGTTCTCTGGTCGCAGAAGCTGCACTTATGGGGACAGCCTGCATGAGGCACGAAAATGGCGATATTACTGTGCTTCATAGCCCATAAGCTTCAGCGCTTCCTTTGCGGCAAGCTGCTCGGCTTCCTTTTTGCTTCTGCCCTTGCCAGTTCCGATGACCTGTGAATTCAGGCATACCTCCACTACGAACCGCTTGTTATGGTCAGGGCCTTCCTCACCGATAAGGACGTACTCCACCTTTTCCTCCGGGTTCATCTGGACTACTTCCTGGAGTATAGTCTTGTAGTCGCTGTAAGCCACACGTCTTGTTCTTTCCAGGTCGGCGGGGATAAAGCGGAGAATGTGCCTTGAAGCAGCTTCCATACCGCCGTCAAGATAGATAGCGGCTATGACTGCCTCGAAAGCGTCCGCAAGTATGGAAGGACGCTCACGTCCGCCGGTATTTTCCTCGCCCTTGCCCAGAAGGAGGTAGTCCCCCAGGTGTATCTGCTGGGCGAAGATATGCAGGGATTTCTCGCAGACCAGCGATGCTCTCAGCTTTGTAAGTTCACCCTCGGCAACGCTTGTAAGGTTCTTATATAAATGGTCAGAAACAACGATGGAAAGCACGCTGTCACCCAGGAATTCAAGGCGTTCGTTGCTGCCGCCGGCGTGCTTGCGCTCGTTGGCATAAGACGAATGTGAAAGCGCCTGTTTAAGCAGTTCCTTATTTTTGAATGTATATCGCAGTTCCTTCTCCAGCTTTTCGATATTCTCTGAGATCTCATGCTTAGACTTTACATTATCACGGAAAGCTTTCCTCAGTTCATTTTCAAGATTCTCCATTATTCTGCTCCTTTTTCCGTATCAGATGAGGCTGCAACGTAGTCGGCTATTGCCTGGGTAACGCCGCCCTCGGCGCACTTCTTTGCCTGACGTACTGCATTGAAGAATGCTGTAGCGTCCGAACTTCCGTGAGCCTTTATTACCGGCTTCTTCACGCCCAGAAGTGCTGAGCCGCCTACCTCCTTGTAGTCCATTTGTTTTCTGAATTTCTTTATCTTATCCAATGAGAAAAGTGCGCCCAGTTTGCCTGCGCCGGAGAATATCCACTTCATCTTCTTTGCGAAGAATGAGCCCATTCCCTCATACAGTTTCAGGACGATATTTCCGGTGAATCCGTCGGTAACGACCACCTGTACTTCTCCCTTGGGGAGATCTCTTGCCTCGATATTTCCGGCGAAATTGAGCTTTGACTCTGACAGCATCTTATATGCTTCTATTTCAAGTTCTCTGCCCTTAGTCTCCTCAGCGCCTATATTAAGGAGTGCCACTTTAGGCGACTTCACGCCCAGCACCTTCTCCATATAAGCGCTTCCCATGACTGCAAACTGCATCAGCATTTCCGGGCGGCACTCTGTATTCGCACCAGCGTCCACAAGAATGAAGCTGCCCTTGTCTGCCGGCATCACAGGTGAGGGTGCAACTCGCTTAATACCTTTGATACGCTTGACGATGAAGGTAGCGCCCATAACCAGTGCGCCGGTGCTTCCTGCTGAAACAAAGGCATCGCCCTTGCCGTCAGCTAAAAGCTGCAAGCCCAGTCCCATTGAGGAATTCTTTCCGGACTTGATTATCTCCTTCGGTTCTTCATGTATATCAAAAACATCATCAGTATGCACTATCTCAATGCCGTTCATATTTATATCATTATCGGCGGCACACTTTTTAATGATAGTCTCGCTTCCTGTGAGAACTATCCTTACCCCAAGTTCCCTGACTGCACGCTCGCAGCCCTTGATGACCTCCAGAGGGGCGTTATCCCCTCCGAAAGCGTCAACGATGATCTTAGTCATTTACCCCAGCCCTTTCAAGTTCTTTTTTCAGCGAAGCGACTGCACGGTTGGCATATGCACCATAGCGCTCCTTCTTGTCTTTTATCCTTACGCCTATATCCGGGAGTATGCCCATATTAGCGCCCATAGGCTGGAATTTTCCGTCATTGAACGGATCGCTTATATACGCTGACAATGCACCCAGCATCGTATCCTCCGGTAAAACAATGGGTTCAAGCCCAAGGATACGTCTTGCGGCGGCAGTTCCGGCGATAATTCCGCTTGCGGCGGACTCCATATATCCCTCAACGCCTGTTATCTGTCCGGCGAAGAATATCTCCGGCTTGCTGCGCATTGAGAAGTACCTGTCAAGGAGGACTGGACTGTTTATGAAAGTATTCCGGTGCATAACGCCATATCTCATGAACTCGGCGTTTTCAAGACCGGGTATCATGGAGAATACCCGCTTCTGCTCGCCAAATTTCAGGTTTGTCTGGAATCCTACCAGGTTAAAGAGGGTCGCCTCACGGTTCTCACGCCTTAGCTGTACTACCGCATAAGGCCGTCTGCCAGTGCGCTCGTCGGTAATGCCGACAGGCTTCATCGGGCCAAAGCGCATGGTGTCCTCGCCACGGGAGGCAAGTTCTTCGATAGGCATACAGCCCTCGTATACGCTGAAAGGGTGTGTCTCGAAGTCCTTGAGCTGAACCTTTTCTGCGGTGATGAGCGCCCTGTAGAAGGCGGTATACTCCTCCTTGTTCATGGGGCAGTTGATATAATCCGCATCGCCACGGTCATACCTTGACGCAAAGAAAACCTTTTCCTTGTCAAGGCTCTCGAAAGTGACGATAGGTGCAGCAGCGTCGTAGAAGCTCAGTCCCTCGCCGCACAGAGAACGTATCTCCTCAGCCATAGCCCCGGAAGTAAGCGGGCCTGTAGCGATTATGGTGACACCCTCCGGTATCTTCGTGACCTCGCCGCTGACAACTTCGATAAGCTCACAGTTTTTTATGCGCCCGGTAACGCAGTCGGAAAAGCGCTCACGGTCAACAGCCAGCGCACCGCCTGCTTCCACGGAGTTTTCCTTGGCACAGGGAACAGTCAGCGAACCCAGCATTTCCATTTCCGCCTTGAGAAGTCCGGCGGCTGACTCAAGCCTTGCAGCTTTCAGGGAGTTGGAGCATACAAGTTCTGCAAATCCGCTGTATTTATGTGCAGGACTGTACTTCTCCGGCTTCATTTCATAAAGCCTTACATTTATACCATATCGTGCCAGAGCCCAGGCAGCTTCACAGCCTGCAAGCCCTGCACCGATCACATTGACTATCATTTCTTCAGCTCTCTTTCGTAGCCGCAGCCTTCATTCTCGCAGACCAGTCTGCCGGACTTTCCGCCCTTGACGAACAGGTTCTTTCCGCACTGTGGGCAAACCTCAGCGCTGGGAACGTTCCAGGTCATGAAGCTGCAATCCGGGTAGCCCTCGCAGCCGTAGAAGCTTCTGCCCTTCTTTGACTTTTTAAGCAGCATTTTCTTTCCGCA
>CAMOEP010000086.1 GCA_946612185.1 uncultured Ruminococcus sp. | reverse complement strand
CAGCGCCGTTATTGCTTCCGCCCGCGCCGTAGGTCACGCTGATAAAATCCGGGGAAATGCCGGAAAGACCGTCGAGAGTGCGGTAGATGCTGCTCTTGTCGGAGTCGGGCTTCGGGGGGAATATTTCCAGGGAGAACACGGTCTGTTTAGTCTGCAAGCTCATTGCGAACCTCCTTTGCGGCATTTACCAGGTTTTCAAGACTGGGAACTGTCTCGGCATTTCCTCTGGTTTTCAGACCGCAGTCGGGGTTGACCCAGAGTTTCTCCGCCGGGATACGTCCCAGCATTTTGCGGACAGCCTCCTTGATCTCGTCCTTTGAGGGGATTCTTGGCGAGTGGATATCGTACACTCCAGGGCCAACCTCAGTGCGGAAATCAGCGGCTTTGAGGACGTCCAGGATAGTAAGGTCGGAACGTGAGGCCTCGAAAGTGATGACATCAGCGTCCATATCGTCGATATCCTTGATGATATCGGCAAATTCGCTGTAGCACATATGGGTATGTATCTGAGTTTCCGGCTTGACACCGCTGCACGCCAGACGGAACGCCGGGATAGCCCAGTCCAGATAGTCCTCATGCCAGTCACTTCTGCGCAGGGGGAGTTTCTCACGGAGGGCGGCTTCGTCTATCTGGATAATATTTATACCATTCTTCTCCAGGTCGAGGACTTCCTCACGGATAGCCAGAGCGATCTGGAAGGCGCTGTCACGGAGGGATATATCCTCACGGGGGAACGACCAGTTGAGGATAGTCACAGCGCCGGTGAGCATACCCTTCATGGGCTTAGTTGTAAGTGACTGAGCGTACACCGACCAGTCCACGGTCATGGGCTTTGCACGGGAGATATCGCCCCAGATCACCGGCGGCTTGACGCAGCGAGTGCCGTAGGACTGCACCCAGGCTTTTTCGGTGAAGATGTAACCGTCCAGGCACTCACCGAAGTACTCCACCATATCATTACGCTCGAACTCGCCGTGAACGAGAACGTCCAGACCGATATCCTCCTGAAGCTTCACGCACTGGGCGATCTGGTCTTTGAGGAAGTTTTCGTAGTCATTCCGGGAAATTTCGCCCCTGCGGAAAGCGCTTCTCTTTGCACGAACCTCGGAAGTCTGCGGGAATGAACCGATAGTGGTAGTTGGGAGAACCGGCAGACCCAGACGTTCGTGCTGTATCTTCTCACGCTCAGAAAACTCCGGCAGGCGGACAAAATCACGCTCTGTAAGGGACTGAACTTTCTGGCGAACCTGGTCGTTCCTGCCGCTTCTCTCAACCTGGTGGAGTGCGGCGTTTGCCAGATAATCAGTGGTATTTTCGGGGCAGTCGGCTTCAAGGATATTCTTGAGGGACTCAAGTTCGCCCAGCTTCTCCTCGGCGTAGGCGAAGTGGCGGCGGAACTCCTCCCCCAGCTTCACCTCATTGCGGAGAGTGCAGGGAACGTGCAGGAGCGAGCAGGAAGTACTAAGGACGATATTTCCGGCGATATTTCGCAGTTTCTTCACCAGTTCCACGGTTTTGGGGAAGTTATTGCGCCAGATATTCTTTCCGTTTACTACTCCTGCAAAGAGGACTTTATCGCCGGGGAAACCGAAGTTTTCCAGGAGTTCAATGGTACGCTTTCCCTCGATGAAGTCCAGACCGATGCCGTCGAAGTCCAGGGCGACGAGGTTTTCGTAGCAGTCACGGACATCACCAAAGTAAGTCTGCGCCAGAACCTTAATGGAGTGCTTATTTGCGAGAATTTTCCGGTAAATGGCTGTAAACAGGGAAATGTCCTCCTCACTCATATCCAGGACGAGCGCCGGTTCGTCGAACTGCACCCACTTCACGCCGAAGTCAGCGAACTTTGCAAGTATCTGGCAGTACGCCTCAGCCACCGCATCAGCGAAGTCGGCGGCGGACTTTTTGCCGGTAAACCGGGCAAGTTTCAGGAAAGTGTAAGCGCCGGTGATAACGGGCTTAGTCTCGCAGCCGTTCTCGAAAGCCTCGCTGTAGAGGTCGAAAGGCTTGGTTGAGGACAGCCTGATAACGGTATCGTCAGCGATTTCGGGAACCATGTAGTGATAGTTGGTATTGAACCACTTTTTCATGGCAAGTGCCTTAACATCGCCATTTTCGCCCTGATAGCCTCTTGCGGCAGCGAAGTAGGTGTCAAGAGGCGAAAGTCCCAGGGAAGTGTACCTCTCCGGCACAGCCCCCAGCAGGAAAGCGGTGTCCAGCAGACCGTCATAGAACGAAAAATCATTGGAGGGAACGAAATCCAGCCCGGAATTCTTCTGGAGTTTCAGGTTATAAAGGCGAATGTCTCTGGCAGTTTTTTCCAGTTCACAAGCATCTATCTCGCCACGGAAGTACTTTTCGCTGGCAAATTTAAGTTCACGGAGCGCACCGATTCTGGGGTATCCGATAATTGAAGTAAGCATAACATATTCCTCCTGTAGGTTTAATCTGTATTACTGTTAACGGTTATTATTATACCATACATTTCAGAAATGTGTTAATACATAAAATTCATGCAATGCCATAGCTAAAAGCTATATCAGAACTGGAAAAGCAGCAGTTACTTTTCATAGTAACTGCTGATGTAGCCTTCGAGGTGTTCCAGATACCGCCTGGTCATTTCGGTCATAGGGTGGTCAAGCGACGTAATATAACCAATTTCCATAGTCTCGTCACTTTCCAGAGGTATAGACACGATGTCGCTGCCGTTCAGGTCGGAACTCAGCACGCCGGAAGAAATTGTGTAGCCGTCCAGACCGATGAGGAGGTTGAAAAGTGTGGCACGGTCGGAAACCACGATATTCTTAGGACTTTCGGCGGTGATATGCAGTTCCTCAGCGAAGTAGAAGGAGTTCTTCATGCCCTGGTCATAGGTCAGGCGAGGAAACGGGCGCAGGTCATCCAGGGTGACGCTTTTTCGGGAAGCAAGGGGACTGTGCTTGCTGACGAAAACGTGAGGAAGCGCAGTAAACAGCGGAATAAACCGCATATCCTCGCTCTGGAGAATGTGGAGCAGCACCTCCCGGTTGAACCGGCATAGAAAGAGGATACCGATGTCGCTGCGGTGGGTGCGAACGTCGTCGATGATCTCGGCGGTTTTCAGTTCACGGAGGGTGAACTCGTACTTCTCCCTGCCGTACTCCCGGACAAGTTCCACGAAAGCGTTGACCACGAAAGCGTAGTGCTGGGAGGACACGGCGAACGCCCTGCGTGGAGGGGGTGCGGACTTGTACTCGCTCTCCAGTATCTCCGCCTGTTCGACGATCTGTCGGGCATAGGAGAGGAACTTCGTGCCGTCCTCGGAGAGGTAGACTCCCCTGTTGCTGCGGTTGAAAATGGTAATGCCCATTTCCTTTTCCAGTTCCGCCACGGACTTGGAAAGGCTTGGCTGGGCGATAAACAGGCGTGAAGCCGCCATAGTGATCGAGCCGGTCTCAGCGATCGTGATAATGTATTTAAGCTGTTGTAAAGTCATAAAAATCACCTTTATAGATATGATACCACCGAGCTGAGCAAGCTGCGTCAGCTTGACCACATATCACGTTGACGCTCGTTAACTCGCTTACTTTAAAAGAAACGGTACTTTGTACGTCGCTCAACCATGTTTGTACTGGTACATAGTTCTCCGGTAGAATCGTAAAACAGCAAGTTTACAGTTTTACCCGAATAGAACTTTGTACCATTGCAAATTCGGTTGAGCGACGGCAAAAGTACCGTTTCTAAATAGTGAGCGAGTTAACGAGCGACAACGTGGGGGCGATCAAACTGGCTACAGTTTGTTGTTGCGATTGAAGTAGAGTCCTACTGATTCGTTGCCGGCAAGACCAAAGAATACCAGTACCGTGGACACAATAGCAATTGCGTACAGCAGAACGATCTTGCCCATACTGCCCTCATGCTGAGGTATCATCACAAGTCCGGGGAACACCTGAATAACGCCGGAAAGCAGGTACACAAGCGAACTAATGGACTTGAAAAATCCCAGACCACTTATCATTCCGGCTGCGCTCACGCCCATTGCGATAGCGATGTACATAGCCGAATTCTTGACAACGTTTGCAAATCCGCTCACGCCGTCCTTATAGTCCAGTCCCAGAGCGCCGGAGTAAAGCAGATAGAAGCAGACCGTACCGATAAGACCGATAGCAGCCAGCACAAGCACCACCTTAAAGCCCTTTGCGGCTTCCTCACGGCGAAGCTGGTCTTTCAGTTCAAGCATCATGCGCAGCGACTCCTTTGAGTCCTTCTGGTCGGACACAAGCTGCGACGAAACCGCCTTCTTAGCGCCCTCTCGCTTTGCACGCTCCAGATCCTCGTCCACGAACTTGGGGACGTACTTCGGCGGCTCAGGTTCAGCGTCCAGAATAGGCGCAGATATCGGCTCAGCAGGCTTTTCCGGTTCTTCCTTCTTCGGAGGTGGAACGTATGCGTCCTCATCGTCAAGGATAGCGGCTGTAATGGCAGGCTCAGGAGCGACTGCCCCAAGCTGACTGCGGCGCATATCTATGATCTGCTGCTGTTTTTCGGCAGGCAGACCATCGAACATAGTCTTCTGCTCCGGGCTAAGTCCGTCGATTATCTCCTGGTCGGACATGACCAGAACTTCCGGCTCTTTCGGAGCGGAGGAAGTCAGCGGAGTGTAGCCCTCGTCGTCCAGAACCGGTGCAGAAACTCCCGTAGGAGCGCCTTTTTTCTGGCTTGCCGGGGGAACGTAGCTGTCCATATCATCAAGCACAGGGGCAGAAACTCCCGTAGGGCCGCCCTTTTTCGCAGTCGGAGCAACGTAGTCGATGTCGTCCAGAATGGGTGCTGCAACGCCGGTGGGGCCTTCTTTTTTCGGTGCAGGAGCGCTGTAGTCGATATCATCGAGGACAGGCTGACCGTAGTTATTTTCGTCGTTCATTTTTTCACCAGCCTTACTTGTTAATGAATTCATCCAGCGAAAGAGTTCCGCCGGTGGAGATATAGCTATAGTAAGATAATATACCTGAAGCGCAGGTAGCATCAACACTGCATCTGCGGTAGATATCACCAGCCTGTGACTGAGAACTGGTCAGTCCGGAGCGACCGGTAGTAGCAAGGCGAGCGTAGGCGCTAAGTGCCAGAGAAGCATCATTCGCCGTAATTTCGCCATTTCCGTCAATATCCCCCGCCTTGCTCGTAGCATAGTGATACGGCTCTACAGGGTAATTCTTAGCGAAGCTGCCGTCGATATACTCAGCATAAAGCGGAGAATCATTCTCACCGAAGTCGGTAGCATCATGGTAATTTCCTACACTAAGGGAGTCGAAGTCACGGCTGCCACGGAGGAAGAAGATATAGTCGCTTCTGCCGGTGAGAGCGTCCCAGGTAGCGTCCAGGTAGACCCAGTTTCCGTCAATACAGACCATATTCCATGCATGATTTCCGCCGTTTCCCTTACCGGGAACGACACGGCATTTCACGTTATTCTCCCGGAGGAGGCGGTACACCATCACTGAAATGCCCTGACAGACGGCTTCACGGTTGACTATAGCGCCATAAGCGGAGAAAAGGCTGCGTTCAGTGGAGTTTTCCACATATGTCACATTACTGCGCACCCATTGGGTGACGGCGCAGCATTTCTCATAGTCATTCAGGTGAGGCAGCCCCAGCTTTGCGGAAAGGTCGCTAACAGCCTGGTCAACCAGTTTTTCCTCGGCATAGCTTGCGTTATAGCTGATATTGAAGTTGATATTCATACCATTTGCGGTGGAATTATCAGATGTACTGTAGCTGATGCCCTGGAGGTTAAAGCGGATATAATCGCCCTCCTTCGGTGAGGAAGTCTCGGCAATAGCCAGGTTCATTATCGAGTTGATATCCTCTTTCGTCGTCACCAGACCATATTCCACGGTAACTGCGAAATTCTCCTGCCTGTTGCGCAGATGATCTCTCAGGTCAGCGGCAGCGTCCTCGAATGATGAGTGGACAGCCTGTTTCTGAACATTCTCAAAAACGGCGATATCAGCGGCAGTATCGTAAGCCGAAGCGACCGCACCCACGCCTGCGGAGAGGGTGAGTGCAGCGGCAGCAGCGATAGTGACAAGTCTTTTAACTATTCTCATAACGCACCTCCGTTACGGGAAACAGTGTATATCTTATCTTTCGATGATCTGGGCTCTGTCAGGGCCAACGCCGACCATACTAACATGACAGCCGACCAGTTCTTCCAGACGAGCGATGTACTTCTTGCAGTTCTCAGGAAGTTCATCGAAGCTGCGGCAAGCGGAGATATCCTCGGTAAAGCCGGGGAATTCCTCGTATACAGGGGTGCAGCCTTCAAGTTCTTCCAGAGTAGCAGGGAAATTCTCTGTAACGCTGCCGTCGGGCTTCTTGTAAGCCACGCATACCTTGAGGGTATCCAGGTTAGCGAGAGTATCCAGCTTATTGATAGCCAGACTATCAAGACCATTAACTCTTACAGAGTGGCGAACGATAACAGCATCGAACCAGCCGGTTCTTCTTGGTCTGCCGGTAGTAGTACCGAACTCGCCGCCAACTTCTCTGATCTGGTTGCCGATCTCGTCGTTAAGCTCGGTGGGGAAAGGGCCTTTACCAACACGGGTAGTATAAGCCTTAGCCACGCCGATAACATTAGTGATGACCTTAGGGCCTACGCCAGTACCAACGCACACGCCTGCGGACAGGGGGTGAGAAGAAGTAACATAGGGGTATGTACCGAAGTCGATGTCCAGGAGAGTAGCCTGAGCGCCCTCGAACATAATGGTCTTGCCAGCCTTGTAAGCGTCGAAAGTAAGAACAGAAACATCGTCAACGTAGGGCAGAAGTCTCTTGCCGTACTCTGTATACTCAGCAGTAACAGCGTCCAGGTCGAAAGCCTCGCCGCCGTAAACCTCGGTGATGATCTTGTTCTTGAGTTTGCCGGTGGACTGTACCTTTTCAGCAAGAACGTCGGGGTGAACCAGGTCATAGACTCTGATGCCGCATCTCTCGTACTTGTCCATATAAGTAGGGCCTATACCTCTCTTGGTAGTACCGATATCCTTACCGCCTCTGAATGCTTCTGAAAGACCGTCAAGAGCGATATGCCAGGGCATAACAACGTGGGCTCTGGGGTCGATCTTGAGGTTCTTAGTGGAAACTCCTCTTGCTTCGAGGCTGTCCAGTTCACCGATGAAGTCCTTAGGATCGAGAACTACACCAGCACCGATAAGACAGAGAGTGTCCTTGTAAAGGATACCGGAGGGAATAAGGTGGAGTTTGTAAACTTCGCCGTTATTAACAACGGTATGACCGGCGTTATTACCGCCCTGAGAACGTACAACAACGTCTGCTCTTGAGGAGATAATGTCGATGATCTTACCCTTACCCTCGTCTCCCCACTGAGTGCCGACAACAATATTAGAAGGCATTGTGATTCCTCTTTTCGTTAAAATAATTATGTACAAAATGCACACTTACAATTTATTATATCACAGGGAAAACAAAAATGCAAGACCCTTTTTCAAAATTTCCAAAATTCTTCTTTTTCAATGCATATTGCATAATTGCGGCGATGATTTTTAAACTTACGGTGAACGGCATCTTTAAAATTCGTGACGTAAGGCACACATTAATCACGAATTACGCAATAAAAAAGTGTTTCAAGGAGAAAATCCCTAAAAATCGCAGAGTTGCCGAACAGAAATCATTATGCCTTTAAAAAAGCAATCCCCGCCAATTAATGACGGGAATGCTTTTTAGAAGAAATTTGAAAGGAAAATGAAGTAGTCTGTGACCCTTACATGGAATAAGCTTTATCAGTTCTCGTTCTTAACTTCGTCGAGAGTTACCTTGACAGTCTGCTCCTCGCCGTCTCTTACGAAGGTGATCTCCACCTCGTCACCAGCAGAGAACTTGTTCTTCTCAGCGGTCAGTTCCTCACCGGTCTTAACGTCCTTGCCCTCGATGCCAGTGATGATATCGCCAGACTTGATACCAGCCTTCTCAGCGGCGCTGCCCTCGGAAACTGCGGTAACGTAAACGCCTACAGGCATATTGTACATCTGTGCGATAGTGT